>CATJJD010000235.1 GCA_949740385.1 uncultured Lachnospiraceae bacterium | reverse complement strand
TTATTTTCCTCTTTCAGGACAAATACCCAGTTCCACTCTTTTTCATCGACAAGTGTGGAACTGATCCAGTCTCTCGTCTGACTGATGTCGGAATATGTGGAATACGCCATATACTTTGTGACTCTTTCATCACTGTTCCAGCTGAAAACTGCCTCCGCATCGTCAGCTGTTATCGGACGCAGAATCAGTCTTTCTGTCTCAATAACCGGTTCTTTACTCACAGGCAATCCCTCCTGTACTGATTTATACTGCCGCTCATACACGCTGCTTTCCGCCGTAAAATACAAAGACAGCTCCCGCATGCTCTGTCACAGCCCCGCGTATACGTCCGCGATCTTTCCGGCCTGCTCCGGGTAGTTCTCCTTCATATACATCAGGTACTGGAGCGCGCTGCCCTCATAGGCGTGGACGTCGCCCACCAGCCCCACCTCGTAGCAGCTCCTTATCACATTGATGATGCAGTCCTCCGTGTGATCCTCTCTGCAGTCCTTGCATTCCTTTAAAATATGTGCGATCGCCGTCTCCAGCTCCACCTCGTCGTATACCTTGAAATCCGTGACGGGTATCCGGCTTATGCCGTCCAAAACCTCCTTCTGCGGCTTTCTTATGTAGTCCCACACACACTTTTTCGCAAAACCGACGGTGCATGACTTTCCCTGACACTGGTCGCATTTTTTGCAGCAGCTGATCAGGTCGTCCTCGATCAGCCCGGTGTCCAGTCCCTTCTTATGTCCCTCTGCCATCTCCTGCCTCCACTGTAGTGCCTGTCTTAAAGTGAAACCTCAGTATACCATAAAACGGCGGAATTTTCTATCCCTCTGCCGCATTTTCTTCCTGTTTTTCTTCGCGTTTCTTTTGTCCCAGCTCTGCGTTCAGCGCGTTGAGCACCCGCTTTTTGTCGGCGCTCCACAGCGGCGCGACCAGGGTTCGCTTATCCCCGTCCCCGGTCATCCGGTGGACGACCATGTGCTCTGGCAAAAGGGCAACGCAGTCCGCCACAAGCGAAACGTACTCCTCCATCTCCATCGTCTGAAATTTTCCCTCAAAATAGTCCCGCTCCAGATCCGTGCCGCGAATGACGTGCAGAAGCTGCAGCTTGATGCCGTTAACGCCGCCTGCTCCCACGTAGGAAACGGTCTGCTTCATCTCCTCCTTCGTCTCGCCGGGCAGCCCGAGGATGACGTGTGTGATTACTAAAAGTCCCGCGGCCTTTAAGCTCAAAACCGCATCGTCGTACACCGAAAGGGGATAGCCCCTGCGGATGTATTCGGCCGTATGGGCGTGGATCGTCTGAAGCCCAAGCTCAACCCACACGGGCTTCCTTTTGTTCAGCTCTGCCAGCAGCTCAACAACCGGCTGCGGCAGGCAGTCCGGCCTTGTGGCAATGGAGATCGCCACAATATCCGGTGCCGCCATGGCCTCCTCGTAGAGGGCCAGAAGCCGATCAGCGGGCCCGTAGGTATTGGTAAACGCCTGAAAATAGGCAATGTACCTGCCGTCCTTTATCTTTCCTTCGAGCAGGCGGCGGCCCCGCTTCAGCTGCTCTGTCACAGACAGCCCGTCCCCCGGCGCAAACTCTCCGGAGCCTGCGCCGGAGCAGAAGATGCAGCCCCTGGTATCCAGCGTCCCGTCCCGG
The DNA here is from genome assembly GCA_949740385.1 of uncultured Lachnospiraceae bacterium. GTDB lineage: Bacteria > Bacillota > Clostridia > Lachnospirales > Lachnospiraceae > Roseburia. The sequence goes on along the minus strand of CATJJD010000235.1, from coordinate 33,525 downwards.
TTCGGGCACGTAAAGCCCGCATCGACTGCAATCTTATACACCTTCTGCCCGAAGCGCTCTCTCAGATACTGATTCAGCGTGATCATGCCCGGACAGCCTCCCGATATTCCAGCTCCCCCAGACTGCCGATTCCCCTGTCCTGTTCCATCACAGCCCTCCTTCTCACGTCAGCGTCTTAATCAGCGTCTCGTAGGCGTACTCCCGCACCCTGCTGTACTCCATCTCGAAAAACCGGTTGGAGGGCACCGGCATAAATTCCTGCGACAGAATCATGCTCAGAATCATCATCACAAAGGCCAGCCGCCGCTTCACCTTGTCGGTTTCGGTGAACCGGCCCTCCCGGTAGCCCTGTTCCAGAATCGCGTCCCCGTTTTCCAGCAGATAAGCATTTGCCCCCTCAAACACGTCCTTCGGTATCCGGCTGTGAAGCGCCTCACAGACATCCTCGGTTCCGACGCTCAGCTGAATCATCCGCATAAACGTCACATGGTAGCTCTTATTCTCGTGCAGCCAGTCCAGAATCCCGTACATTTTATCCTGAAAATTATCCTGCTGATCCAGAATCCCTTTCAGCTCCTCGATCTTTTTGCTGTAATCGTAGAGAATCGCCAGCGTAATCAGCTCCTCCTTGGAGGAAAAATATTCATACGCCGTGCCCTTTCCGATGCCGGCCCGCCCGGTAATGTCCTGCACCTTCAGGCTGTTCACATCTGTCTTTTCCCCGATAAAGTCAATCACTGCCTGAAACATGAGGCGCACCTTTTCGGGCGGGTCAAAAAAATATTCCATTGTAAAATTACCCATTACCGCTCCTCCTCAACCATGCTCTTCTCCCGGTTGAAAACGTCATAGATGCACGGAATGACGATCAGCGTCAGCACGGTGCCGTAGAAGAGACCGCCGATAATCGTGATGGCCATCGGCCTCATCATCTGGGAGCCCTCGGCTTTGCTGAACATGGTCGTGCACATGGCAAGCACGGTTGTCATGGCTGTCATGAGAATCGGGCGGATTCTCGTCTTTCCGGCCTCAATGATCGCATCCCGCTTGCCGGTCCCAGCCTTTCTCTCCTGATTGATGTAGTCGATCAGCACAATACCGTTGTTTACAATCAGCCCCGCCAGCATAATAAAGCCCAGCATGGATATAATGCTCAGCTCCTCCCCCGCAAAATACAGGGCGAAAAAGCCTCCCGTAAACGCCATCGGAATCGAGAATATAATGATAAACGGCGACAGCAGCGACTGGAACTGCGCAACCATAATCAGGTAGATGAAGATGACTGCCAGCACAAGCATGAGCACCATCTGCTTCATGGACTCGCCGATTGTCTCATCCTCCCCGGCCATCTCCACCGAATAGCCCTCCGGTATGTGCACCGCCGTCATTTTTTTCTGCACCTCATCCGACACCAGCGTCACGTTGTGTTCCTCGTCGATGGCGCAGGACACCGTCAGATACCGGGTCTGGGCATCGCGGTTTATGGTGCTCAGCGTCGTCGTCTCCCGCATCTCGCATATATCCGTCAGCGGAATTTCCTTCTCTTTGCCGTCCTCGTCGGTGTGGGTAAAGGTCAGGCTTCGTATGTCGTCGATCGAAACATCCGCCTGCTCCCCGGTCTGCAGATACACCTCGTAGTCCTTGATATCGGTGGAAATCGTCGTCGCGCTGCTTGCGGACGCCATCTTTGCATACACAAGCTGGTACACCTGCGCCACGGTGTAGCCGTACTCCGCCGCCTTCTCTCTGTCCACGGAGATCGTAAGCTGCGGCGTCGCCTTATCCAGGCCGTCGTCCACATCATAAGTCCCTTCCGTCTCCTCCAGAATCGCCGCCACATCGCTTGCCAGCTTCTGCAGCGTCTCAAGGTCATTTCCCCGGATCTCTACGGAGAGGCCGGAGCCGAAATACGCGGTGAAATCCATGGAGGAGCTGCTGCAGCTGATCTCGTAGTCCATGTCGGCTGTCCGCTCCATAATCTGCTCCGTCACCGAATCCGAGCCCACGCCGGACTCCTCGTCCAGAAGGATGTACATGCTCACCGAATCCGAGCCTCCTCCCATAATACTCATGGTTGTGCCGCTGCCGATGGACGCGCCGATGGTATCAATTCCCTCAATATCGGAAATGCGATCAATCACCTGCTGCGACGCCTCCGTCATCTCCTCAAAGGTTCTCGCCTCGCCGTCTCCTGCGGCTATTGTCACCGAAACCTGATTCGTCTGCATATCCATGTCCATAAAGGTCATGCCCCGGGAGAGCGCAAGCGCCATGCCTGCGGCGAGAAGCACAAGCATCACCACAAACACCAGAGGCTTAAACCGCAGGCAGATCTTCAGAAAACTGCCGTACCATTCCTGGAACGCCTCAAACCACGGATGACGGATCTCCTTCGTCCGCTTAAGGGTTGCCGTGGAAAATGCCGGCACGAAGGTCAGCGCCACAATCAGACTGGCCATCAGCGTAAATAAGATGGTCAGCGACAGATCCACAAAGAGCTGTCTTGTGATGCCGTCGGTAAAGATGATCGGCGCATACACGCTGACCGTGGTGAGCGTCGACGCGACGATTGCAGACGCCACCTGGGACGCTCCCTGCACCGCGGACTGCTTAACGGAAAAGCCCTCTCCCCGCAGCCGGTAAATGTTCTCGATCACCACAATGGAATTGTCCACAAGCATTCCGATTCCAAGCATCAGCCCCGACATGGATATAATATTTAACGTGATGCCCGTAAAGTACATCAAAACGACTGCCGTAATGACCGACAGCGGAATGGAGCAGGCGATCACAAGTGTCGGCTTAACGTCCTTCAGGAACACGATCAGCACGAGAATCGCAAGAACCGCGCCCCAGATCATGTTGGAAAACACGCTTTCCACAATCATGTCGATGTACACGCCCTGATCCATAAGCGTCGTAAGGTGCAGCTTCCCGTCCGCCCTCTGCAGACTCTCAAAGCGGTCCAGAATCCGGTCCGTCACCTCGCCGGTGGAATAGCCGGTCTGCTTTTCCATCGAGAGGATAATGCCCGGATTTCCGTTTACAATAGCATAGGTCTCGTCCGAGTTGTCCACCACCGCAATGTCCGCCACATCGCTCAGCCGGATTTCGTCGACGCCGTCAAGTCCCATATCTATGAGCACAAGCTCACGAAGCTCATCCGCGGACTTCACCGCATCCCCCACCCGGACCAGATACCGGGTGTCGCCGTCCGAAGCATAGCCCGCCGGCATGTCAAAATTCTGCGCCGTAAAGAGACTTCGTATCGTATCCTCCGACAGAACGGCGTTCACGTCCGCCGCATCCTTCGCCTCCTTTTTCGCGTCGGCCAGCGACTCCCTTGCGCTCTCCAGGGAGGCCGCCGCGCTTGCCAGCTCCGCCGCGCTCCCGCCCAGGTCGATGGCCGCAAGAGCCGCGTTGGCGTTTAAGGTGTCGAGGGCATTGGCCAGCGTCGTTTTTCCCTCCGCGATCTGCACGAGCGCCTCGTCGATGGTTGCGATTCCGGTGTTGATGTTTGTGAGCATCCCGGCTACGGCCGCTGCCGCCGTCGGCAGATCCTCGTATGTACAAACCTCGATTCCGAGCTCGGAAAGTCCCGCAAACTGTTCGGCGATCACGCCGTTTAACGCCTCCACCTGCGCCTGCACTTCCGGAATCTGCAAAGCCTCGGGATTCTGCTCCAGCATCGTCATAAGGGCGGAGTACGCCTCGGACTCCATAAACGCCTGAATGCCCTCCTGCACCTGCTCCAGCGACTTCTGCTGCTTTCTGAGATCCTTCTGCTGCTTTAACAGGTCCTTCTCGTTTTTGTACAGCTCATCCCTCTGGCCGATCACCTTGTCGATGGCATTGGAGAGCTGGTTCTTTCCGCTGGTGATGGCCTGCTTTCCGTCATCCACCTTCGCGGAGGCGTCGTCCAGCTCATTCTGGGCATCCCGGAACTGCTTATTGATTGCCTTTCTTATCTTTTTGTTGAGCTTCTTGATTTTGCTCTCGTTTAACGTGACCTCGACTCTCTCCTCGATCTGTCCGCTGGCGGACACCGACGCCACCCCTTCCAGACTCTCGATGGCCGGAATCAGCTCTCTGTCCACGTAGTCGGAAAGCTCCCCGGCGGTCATCCCCTCATAGTCCGCCGCGGCGGTGAGCACCGGCAGCATATCCGGGTTGATCTTCATAATCATCGGTGTTCCGACAGAATCTCCCCACTGGCCGGAAATCTGGTCCAGCTCCTGCTGAATCTCGATCACAACCGAGTCCATGTTGGCGCTCTGCTCGTACTCGCACGTCACAATCGAGTAGCTGTCGTAGGAAATCGAGCTGACATTTTTTATGTTGGATGTCGTCGCCATGGCCGCCTCGATGGGGGCTGTTATCTCGCTCTCCACCTTCTCCGGGCTTGCGCCCACATCGGTTGTGATGATCAGCGCGTACTGAAAGCTCATGTCCGGCAGCAGGTCCGTCGTCATCCTGGACAGCGACACCACGCCGAGCACAATGATTAACAGCACGCCGACCAGCACGGTAAACGGCTTTTTCACACTGTACTTTGAAATCATGTTCGATTCCTCCTGTTCCTCTCTTATGCGTTTGCTTTTTGTCTGTCCTGACCTGCCGGGTAGCTGACCGACCGGTCGGTCAGCTATCATTATACGCGCCTGATAGAAAATTACAACCGGCCGGCAGGGATTTTTATATTTTTTTTAGAAAAAACAGGGACCGGCTTCCCGCCGTGTCCCTGTCCTTTTTAATCGTCCTGCGAATTCTCCTCATCGACAATCGCCGCCGACGCTCCCGATACCGCCGCAATCACCGCAATGACCGCCCCGAGAACCGCAATCCCGATAATAATAAATATGAAAGCAAGAAATCCGCCTTCCGTCATACGCCAAGCCTCCCTTACCAGTCTGTACGCTTAAAAATCTGTTCTGTTACTTCCAATGCTTCTATCATAACACAAATAACCTGCAAATACAATCATCAGATCCTGCGTATCTGCACAATCTCAGATCTCTTCCACACATCAGATTTGAGAATATCTTTCGTCCTGATTCTTTTCACAGATTGCAAGCGTGCCCTGATAGCATTTCCCCAGTTCTTTTTTCAGCCCTTTGACTGCAGGATCATTAAACATGCGTGGAACTGAACTGCAGATAATCCTTGCACATATTCTTCTTTTCAATTTTGTCCCATACATGTCAATCGAAGATTTTAACTGTCGAACAGCATGATTAATATCCTTACCTTTTAATTCAACAAAAATGGCGGTCGGACAATTCTGATCATCTATTGCATACACAAAATCACATCTCTGCACATCTGTGTCGTCACGAATGATGCCTCCATCCATATGAAACAAAGTAATCAAATTTCCGCCGTCATTTATCAGATTGTACCTTTTTTTCTTTTCTCCACAAACCGCTTCTTTTCTAAAATCCCTGTACACAATGCAGTTTTTCTTATTTTCACATGCAAACCGGCTGTTCTCACAGCATTCATAAAGTTTTTCACAGATCATATTTCATCTCCAACGTATCCAGTTTATCTGACTCATCGTTAATTATCTCCGACACAGAATCAATCTCAATCGATCGAATCAGCCCGGACGGCCTGTCAACAATATTTTCCAAAATCCCTTTTTCGTTATCTCCGATCTTATATGCCGATAGTTTTTGCGGAGCAATTCGCAGCTGTTTTTTAATAATTGTCTCTTCGTTCTTTGCTGCAATTCGATTCTCAACAACAGATGACTGTATTAACAGATTTGTTGCGGTAAGTATATACGGACTATGTGTAGTAACTAAAAATTTACTGTTACTTGAATTCATCGTTAATGCGATAAGCTCTACCATATTTCGCTGTGCAACAGGATATAAATGTGCTTCCGGCTCTTCCAGTACAATATACGATTCCTTATTTTCAAGAATCACAATAAACAAAAGCAATAAAATCCATAATGCCTCCTGCTGACCGGAAGATCCGTATATCAGCTTAACCCAATGTGTCTCATCAAAGTATAATTTTTCTCCATCCGTATCATTCACATAATCCGCCTTCAAAATATTTTTGATCAGCTCCTCGGCCAAACGAATATCTGTATTTTTGATCTGCCCCTGCACAGTCTTTAAATAATCGTCTACAACGGTATCCAACTTTGATCCAAACCGCTTCCGCGTCATTCCGATTTTTTCAATAAACTCCTTCATCGGCAAATCAAGAATTGAAGTATCAATTGCACCCAGCTGATCTGATAATACAGATAAAAGGCTTCTGCCTGCCGGAATATATATAATCTCCTCGGCTGAGCCGAACATTTCATTTGCCAATTCTGAAAAATGAACCTTAATCTCATTTTTCAGCTGCAGCTTACTGTTAAAGTTACTGATAAAATCTATACTTTTCTGCAGTCGATTTTCCCTGTAGATCTGATACGCATCCATCAGAGATCTCTTTATTTCTCCCTCAAGCTTATCCGAAAACCTGAAGTACGCATAACCACCTCTTAAACTCAGGCATACATTCTGTCTGTTGGGATACGAATAAGTAATCTCAAAAGGCGCCATATGTTTTGTAGTTCCAAAGCAGCCCATAAAATTTCGACGGATATATTTTAGAAAATTAATATAAAGCTCATTCGGATGTGTCTGTAAAAAAACAATATCCTGTAAAACAAAATCAATATAATATTCCTTAATCTTTTTACAGAAAAACAGTACTTTTCCAATCGTACTTTTTCCGGATGCCTGCGGTCCGATGATCATATTAATATTTTTATCCACGTCAATTTTCAGATTGCTGATTGGTCCAAAATTTTTTATTTCCAAAAAGTTCATATTCCCGCTCCATAAACCTTTCAAACTGATTTGCTTTGCCCAAAACCGTCACGCCACAGCTTCCATAATCGTTTTTCCGTTCCGCACAATCTCCTGTATTCCGTTTTTTATGCCTGTTAAAATTAAAACTCAAAAGATAGCCTCTGTCCTGCCCGTAATACTCCAGATAGCCGAAAAGCTGCTGCTCTCCCCTCTCCTGATATGCGTTTCCGCGCCAGAGCTGCCCTGCATAAGCTCCTCCTCGGACAGAATCACCGGGTGAAACGTCACGTCCTGCACCTGATCAGGATATTTTTTCCGGAGCAGCCCAAGAAACGTCAGAAAGATCTGGTTGTCCGAGCTTTAGTCCACTTCGTCGATCATAAGCACGATTTTTCTGCCGCATTTGCTGCAGAGCGCCGGGATGCAGTCCCCCAGATCCTGAAAGGGAAAGTCGTCGGAAATCGGTATCTCCCACCGGTCGGCGGTCTGCATACGCCGGTCACATTGAAATGCTTTTTCACCCCGCACACTCCTTCCTCCTCCCGATCCGCACTTCCCCAATCCGTCCCAGCAGCCACGCGCTCCCAACCGCAAGCGCAACCATAACCGCCTCGTACAAAGGCTCACAGGTGAGATACCCCAGCTCGCACATAATCCTTCGTATGGCCACATGGGTCAGATAGAGTTCCAGCGAGTGGGTCCCGAACCAGGAAATCACTGTATAAAGGGCGCCCGCCTTCTGCAGCAGCTTAAGCAGCACGGCCCCGCAGGCGCACAGGCTGATGTTGGCGGCCGCAAGGGCATAGCGGACATAGATCACGGAGTCCGCCTCCGGAACCTCCGACACAAAAAATACCGACGCCGCGGCGGCGAAAAGCCACAGCCAGCCGACGCTCCTGTTCTCGTAGCTGACCCGCCCGTAAAAGCAGCCGGCGAGAAACGCCGGGATGCGCAGAACTACAATGTTGATGTCCCCGAACAGCTCCGGATTGCTCTCCCGCATCTGCGCCGCGCAGACCGTCACGGCCAAAACCGCCAGGAGAAGAACCGCAGCCCGCAAAATCCCGCTCTTGCACCGGTCCACCGCCAAAAACACCAGGGGATAGACGAGATAGCCGGCGAGAATCGCCCCGATATACCAGAACCACCGCACACCCTCGGTAAAGAACGTCACAAAGGTCAGATCCCGGAAAAACCGCCCGGCGCTCTCGCCCGTCAGTATCATGTCGTACACATACCAGGCCGGCACCGCCACCGCCAGATAGGGGATAAGCACCCGCACCAGACGCCTCCGGTAAAAGCCGGCCACTCCGGGATTTTTCTTCATGGAAAAATACAGCCCAAGCCCTGAGAGGAACAGAAACAGATCCACGCTGGAGGAGCCCACGTAAGTTTTGTACCACTCCACAAAGCCCTCGTAGTGCACCTTATAGATCTTGCAGTCCTCCGTGTAATGAAAGATGAGAATCATGATAATGGCGACTCCCATAAGCGCCGTTCTTTGCCCGGATAAAGCGTCGAATGTCCCGGGCGCCGCAATTTCTCCCTGTTTTCTGTCACTGTCCACTGTTACAAAACCTTCCTATCTGCCGCCTCTTGCGGCTATGTCGATAATCTTCCCCCGCGCAAGCAGCGTCTCTGCAACCTTAAGATCGGAAGGGTACGTCACCTTGATGTTGGACGGCTCCCCCTGCACGATGTACACCGGAGCGCCGCCGAACACAAAGATGGCGCAGGCGTCCGTCAGCTGCTCCTTCTCCTTTTCGCCCAGCGACTCATAGGCCCGCTTTAGCAGGAGCGCCCGAAAGCTCTGGGGCGTCTGCTGCTGGTACAAAAGGGCCCGCTCCGGTATCTCTGTGATAAAAGCCCCGTCGTCGCTTCTCGCAATGGTGTCGGTGGCCGGAATCGCCGTGCCGCATGCGCCGTACTTTGCGGCGGCCTCGATATTTTCCCGGATAATCCGCCGGCTCACAAGGGGCCTCACCGAATCGTGGGTGACGACGATCGTGTCCTCATCCAGACTGAAGTGTTCCCCGATACAGGAGATCGCATTCATTAACGTCTCGTTCCGGCTGCTGCCGCCGGAGAGCAGAATCGTGCGCCCGCCAAGGAGCCCCCTCTTCGCAAGCAGCTCCCTCGTATAGTCCATCCACTCCTCCGGCACCGGCACAAGCACCGCCTCAAACTCCTCATTTTCCAGAAAACGCTCCAGAGAATGCACAAGAATCGGCTTGCCCGCAATCTCAAGAAACTGCTTCGGTCTGCCTGCGCCACGCATTCTGGTCCCCGCGCCGCCCGCGAGAATCACCGCAAAAACATTATGCTTACTCATCGGTTTCATCCCTCTCATCCCTGCTGTCCGTTTTTTTCACTAACCCGATTATAAATGTTTTCCGGTCAATATACAAGAAAAAATCGCAGACTCTGCGGACGGTATGACATCTCTGCGCTGCTTTTCACACCCACGCCGATCACCTCGCTGCCTGGTGCGGAGTATACCGTTACACAGCCAAAGGGACTGTCCCTCGCCGAAGGCGCTTTATATGGGCGGTCCCGGCTGCAATCCGCCCCCTTACAGAAATAAAAGCTTTATGGAATCCGGCGCGGTGTGAATTGTAACCATCTTCCGCATACTTGATTCGCCCGCCGGAAATGTCTATACTGGATATGTCTGATTAAAAAACAAAAAAATTATCATTCGGCTGTCACAAAGGCCAAAAAAGCGAGTCTAACTATACAGGAGGTAAAATAATATGAATAACAAAACCAATGAAGAGCTGCAGGCTCTGATCGACCAGGCCACGGCGGGGAACAAAAGCGCCCTTGAGACGCTGATCACAGGCGTCCAGGACATTGTATTTAATTTATCCCTGCGGATGCTGGGCACCTTCGCCGACGCGCAGGACGCCACCCAGGACATCCTGTTAAAGGTGATCACCCATCTGTCCTCCTTCCGGGGCGACAGCTCGTTTACCACATGGGTGTTCGGCATCGCGGCCAACCATCTGAAAACCTGCAAAAAACACATGTTTGCCCGTTTTCCGCTGAGCTTTGAGTTCTATGGAGACGACATCCAAAACGCACGGATCGAGGACGTGCCGGATCTGACCCAGAACGTGGAAAAGAATCTGCTGGCAGAGGAGCTGAAAATGTCCTGCACCAATGTGATGCTGCAGTGCCTCGACGTGGAGAGCCGGTGCATTTTCATTCTCGGCACCATGTTTAAGCTGGACAGCCGTATTGCCGGGGATCTCCTGGACATGACGCCGGAGGCGTACCGCAAGCGCCTCTCCCGGGTGCGCAAAAAAATGGCGGATTTTCTCGGCCAGTACTGCGGGGAGTACGGTAACGGCGCCTGCAGATGCAGAGAACGGATCAACTACGCAATACAGAGCCGCAGGCTTAACCCCGGGCAGCTGGATTACACCTCCGCCTCGGAAATCCCGGCGCAGACCATGCTGGATGTAAAAAACGCCATGGAGGATATTGACGATTTATCGCAGGATTTTTCCTTCTTAAAGCCGTACCGCTCCCCGGAGCGCACAAGAGATCTGATCCTTGAGCTTTTCGACTCCGCGCAGCTTTCGATCATCCGGGAAGCATAAAATTACAGAAAAGAGGACAGAAAATGAGCATGAAAATTATCATGGATTACTTATCGGCGCTCTCCGCCAACAATAACCGGGAGTGGTTTCACGAGAACAAAGCCGACTACAAACAGGCGACGGAGGCATTTGAGGCATTTTTACAGGAGCTGATACTGGAAATCGGAAAATTCGACGGCAACGTCTTAAACAACAGCCCGAAGGATCTGACCTTTAAGCTCATGAGAGACACCCGCTTCAGCCACGACAAATCGCCCTACAACCCGGCCTTTCGCGCCCACATCTCCTCGAAGGGAAAGCTGCCCGTTCCCGTCGGCTACTACATTATGCTAAAGCCCGGCAGCCAGTCCTTTCTCGGCGGAGGTCTGTTCGCCGATATGTTTAAAGAGGCGACGGCCATGGTGCGGGACTATATCGCGGCAAACGGCAGCGAGTGGGACAGCCTGATTCACGCGCCGGAGTTTTCGAAATACTTCACCGTAAAGGGGACCGCATTAAAAAATGTTCCCGCCGGATACGACAGGGAGCATCCCCAGGGGGAATACCTGAAATACAAGAGCTGGTATCTGGAATATCCCCTCACCGACGAGGCTCTCATCAGCAGCGAAAATCTTCCCGCGACGGCGGCCGGACTGTTCTCTGCCATGAAGCCCTTCAACGATTTTCTGAACCGGGCCCTTAGGGATTTTCAGATGCCGACCCGCTGATCTTTGCCTTGCACGAAGAGGGAGCCGCATGTGCCGCGCTCCCTCTTTTTATTTGTCTATTCATCCGCGATCTGCTTTCCCGTCACGTCCATATGGTAGTTTTCTCTCATAATCAGCTCCGAGATCGGCACAAAGGTGTACCCCTGTTGCTCCAGATTCGTCAGCAGCGCATCCAGCGCGTCGGCCGTGTACTTCGCCCCGTTGTGACAGAGAATAATGGCCCCCGGCCCCATGGCCTTGTGCCCGCACACGGTGTCGATGATGGAGTCCGCCCCGTAACCCTTCCAGTCGAGACTGTCCACCGACCACTGAATCGGGTAGTAATCCAGCCCGTAGGCCGTCCTGATCACGGTGTTGTCGTAAGCGCCGTATGGCGGGCGAAACAGAAACATCTCATACCCGGTGAGCTCCTTCACCTTATTATGTACGTCCATCAGCTCCTGCTCCTGCTCTTTTTTTGAGAGCGTCGTCATGTCGTAGTGGTTCTGGCTGTGGTTGCCCAGATCATGCCCCCGCTTCACCAGCTCCTTCACGCACTCCGGATTGTCCTCCACCCAGCCTCCGGTCATGAAAAAAGTAACCTTTATATTGTGCTTATCCAGTGTGTCCATAATTCTGGAGAAATCCTCCGCCCCCCAGGCCGCGTCAAAGCTCAGTGCAATCTTGTTCTCCTTCGTATCCACACAGTAGATCGGCAGCTCCCTGTCCCCATAGGTGGCGCTGGTCACCACCGCGTCGGTCGCCCGATAAGCGCCAAAGGACAGGCACGCAAAAAGGGCCGCCGCAACAAGCCATTTTACGCGCCCGCCCCGTGACCCTTTTTCTCTGATCTTCGTTTTTTTCGTCTCGGTTTCCGGAATAATATACTGCATGCAACACCACACCGCAAAGCTTTTACTGTATCCTATTCCCGCTCTGCCCCGTGTAGAACCGCAACCTGCCCTTTACGCCTGTTCCAGAACATCCGATTTTTCGATAAACGACACGACAACCTCGATGGCCCGAAGGGCCGCAAGCTCCGCAAACTCCGCGTAGTCCATAGCCCCGCCCTCTCCGTCGGAAATGGAGCGGAGAATCGCAAAGGGCACAGCGTTCACATAGCAGACCTGGCCGATGCTTCCGCCCTCCATCTCGCCGGCAATGGCCTGAAATCGCTCGTGAATCCGCTCCTTCTGCTCTTTTTTGTGCAGGAACAGGTCTCCCGTCGCAATCGTTCCAACCTGATAGCGGTATCCCTTTTCCGTCAAACACTCGCACAGAAGCTTACGCATCCCCTCGTCCGTGTCAAAAAACACCTCGTTGATGCCGGAGATCAGCCCCACCGGATCGCCCAGCGCCGACGTGTTCATGTCGTGCTGCACAACCGCGGAAGCCACGGCAATATCCATCACCCCAAGCTCCTTACAGAGAGTGCCGGCCACGCCGATATTGATGATGCGGTCAACATGCCAGTGCAGAATCATAGCCTCCGCGCAGATTGCCGCAAACACCTTGCCGACACCGCACACCGCCGCCACGATCTCCTTTCCTCCCAGGGTTCCGCAGACGAAGGTGACGCCGCTTACGGTCTCTGCCGTGACATTCTCCATGGACTCCTTTAAGTTGTCAATCTCCATCTGCATCGCGCCGATTACGCCGATTTTCATATTACTCCTCCCCCTTCGGATATGCGAACGTCCGGTCCGTCTGCGCCTCAAGTACATCCAGATAGCGCTTCGCCTCCGCCTGCGCCGCCGCAAGAGACAGATTCTCGAAATGTCCGCACTCGATGGCGGAAGCCCCAAACACCGGACCCTCGTGCTCCAGGGTCTGTCTTAACACCTTCTTTGTCATCTCAAACACCTCTTCGCGGCTTCTTGTGTCCCGGACGAGAAGGTAAAAGCCCGTCTGGCAGCCCATGGGCCCAAAATACACCACATCGTCCGACATCTCGGAGTTGCGCACAAAGGTTGCAAACATATGCTCCAGCGAGTGCATGGCAGCGTTGTCCATGTAGTCGCCGGCGTTCGGTGTGCGGGTCCGCAGATCGTAGGTCACCACATCCTTATCCTCTCTGGAAATATAAAATCCCGGCGTGAGCACATTGTGGTTAATGTCAAAGCTCTTAATTCGATTCATCCTGATTCTCCTTTACTGTGCATCCTCTGCAAAAACGTCAAGATACTGCTCAAAAACCGACAGGGCGTCGTCGACCGGCTGCGGCGTGCGCATGTCCACTCCCGCGTCCGCCAGAAGATCGATCGGGTCCTTCGAGCAGCCGCCGCTCAGGAAACGCTTCACGTAGCGCTCCACCGCCGGCTGTCCCTCCTTTAAGATCTTCTCGCAGAAAGCCACGGCCGCGGAAAAGCCGGTGGCGTACTGGTACACGTAAAAGGCCGTGTAAAAGTGCGGAATCCGCATCCACTCAAAGTCGATCAGCTCATCCACCGTCACGTCCGGCCCGTAGTAGAGCACGTTTAAGTCGTGGTAGACGGCGTTCAGCGACTCCATCGTCAGCGACTCCCCCTCTGCCAGCTTTCTGTGCACGATCATCTCGAACTCCGCAAACATCGTCTGCCGAAACAGCGTGGTGCGGAAGCCCTCAAGGTAGTGGTTTACGATATAGCGGCGCATGTCGGCATCCTCTTCCGTCTCCAGCAGATAGTGGTACAAAAGCGCCTCGTTGCAGGTGCTGGCCACCTCCGCCACGAAGATCAGATACTGGGAGTAGGTGATCGGCTGGTTTTTGCAGGAGTAGTACGTGTGGATCGCGTGTCCCATCTCGTGGGCCAGCGTAAACATGCTGTCCATGTCCTCCTGGTGGTTCAAAAGCACGTAAGGGTGTGTGCCGTAGGTTCCCGTGGAGTAGGCGCCGCTGCGCTTGTTCTCGTTCTCGAACACGTCGATCCAGCCGTTTTCAAAGCCCTCCTTCAGGATTGAGACGTACTCCTCCCCCATTGGAGCAAGAGCCTTCTCTACAATCTCCTTCGCCTGCGCAAAGGTGTACTTTACGTCCAGGTTCTCCAGAAGCGGCACGTAGATGTCGTACATATGCAGCTCCTCGACGCCCAGCATATCCTTCCGGATCTTCATGTAGCGGTGCAGCGCAGGCAGATGCTTATGGACCGTCTCAATCAGATTGTCGTACACGCTCTCCGGGATATTGCCGTTGTCAAGATGCATCGCCCGGGCGCTGCAATAGCCCCTCATGCGGGCCTGGAAGCTCTCCTGATTTAAGTTTGCGGTAAACAGAGACGCCACCGTATTCCCGAACCTCGCATAGGTCTCGTACAGACTTCCAAACGCCCGCTCCCGGAGCGTCCGGTCCTTGCTGTTAAGCAGCGATATGTAGTTGCCGTGGGTGACGGCCACCTCATTTCCCGCGCTGTCTGCCGCCGCCGGGAATTTGAGATCCGCGTTGTTTAACATAAAGTACGCATTCTTCGGAGCTCTTGTCATCTCGCCGGTCTCCGCCATAATGCGCTCCTCCGCAGCCGTAAGAATGTGGTCCTTCGTTCTGCGGATCTCATCCATGGCCCGGCGGTAGTCCGCAAGCGCCGGATTATCCCCGTAAAACCGCTCCAGCGTCTCCCCGTCAATGGAGAGCAGCTCCGGCGCCGCAAAGCTGTCGGCGCTGCCCGCCGCAACCGCAATAGACTGGGCCTTTGCCAGAAAGCCCTGATACTTCGTGTCCGCGGTGTCCTGATCGTGCCGCTGGCTGGCGTAGCTGAACACCCGGTCCAGATAATACTCCAGCTCGTCGTGCTTCTTCCAGTAGGAGAGCAGCGCGCCGGCGCTCCCTGCAAGTGTTCCGGCAAACTGCCCGAGCTCCCTGCAGAGCTCCTCCACCTTCTTACACTCCTCCTCCCACAGACTGTCGGAGGCGTACATATCCTCCAGCCTCCATCGGTACTCCCGGGAGATCTCCTCCCGCTTCTTCAACTGATTCTCTGCCATATTAATCTCCTTTGCCTGTCGCCCTGCGGGCATTTTTTATGCCTCCAGAAATATTTTTCTGGAAATAAAATTGTAGACCGTAACCAACAGCGTTGCAAATATTTTCGCCCACGCGTAAAATATATGAAAAAATTCCACTGCAATCCACATTATCATCTGGTTCAGAACAAGCCCGAGGGTACTCAGCGTAATGAAAATCCCGATCTCCGTCAGCTTTCGCATCCCTTTTCTGCCCCGGAAGACGTAGCGCATGCTTAAGACATAATTCACGATCACGGACGCCACAAAGGAAACGGCAGCGGACACAAAGTACTCCATATGCAAAAGCTCCGTGAGCGCGATCATAAATCCGTAATCAATTCCAAAGCAGAGCATGCCGACCAGTCCGAATTTACCAAACTGCACACACAGTCTTTTCACTCTTCCCATCCGTCACTCCAAAAAAATAGATTGCCCCTTCGGACAATCTATTATATCGCACTTTTTCCGATTCATCAACCGGTTTATCGCACGGAAGCTCCCTGCTGGGAGCCGAGCGTCACTTCAATTGCATGCTCCTCATAGCCGTTGTCGCCCAGTCTCCGGATCTTCACGGTCACCGTGTCCTCCGGTTTGCAGGCCTCCACAAGCGCTTTCAGCTCCGACATATCCGTGATCTTCTGGGAGGCGAACTCCGTGATAATATCTCCCTGACGGATGCCCGCCTGCTCTGCTGCGCTTTCCGGAATCACCTGGACAACACAGATGCCTTCCGGCATATTGAACTGGCTCGTCATGTCGGAGGAAACCTGCTGCCCCTGAATGCCGAGGTAGGCGGTCTGCGGCTGCTCAACCTTGCCGTAGCGGATCAGCTGCTCCACAATCGGCATGGCGTCCGCAATGGGAATCGCAAAGCCGAAGCCCTCCACATCGGTGTCCGAATACTTGACGGAATTGATGCCGATCACCTCGCCCTTCGCGTTTAAAAGTGCTCCGCCGCTGTTTCCCGGGTTGATGGCAGCGTCCGTCTGGATCATGTTCTGGTTCACGATGGTCTCACCGGTTGTCGGGTCCTGCACCGTCACCGTGCGGCCCAGTGCACTGATATGTCCCACCGAGGTGGACTGGCCGTACCCCAGCGCGTTTCCGATGGAGATTGCTCCCTCGCCCATCTTTAAAGCGTCGGAATCTCCCAGCGTCGCCATCTTAATGTTGTTCAGCGTATCTTCCTCAAGGCTGTCCAGCGCAACCTTCACCACCGCCAGGTCGTTCGACGGGTCGCTGCCCTGAATCTCGCAGACCGCGGTGCTTCCGTCCATAAACTGCACCGTCAGCGTGTCCGCCGCGCTCACCACATGGTTGTTGGATACAATGTAGAGATAGTTCTTGTCCTGACTTAAGATGATGCCGGAGCCGCTGCTCTGGCTCTCATACTCCTGTGAACCCCAGAAGGTCCGGTAGGTGACGGTTCCAACATTCGTGATGGCCACGATGCTCGGTATCGCCTCCTCCACAATGGAGGAAACGTCCGTAAGCTCCGCGGCGTAGCCGGTAGTTGTAGCCTTCACGCCGCTTCCGTCTCCCGTGGAGAAAATCTGGCTGCTCTCCTTACTTTCTTCCGGCCTGATGCCGAGTGCAAAGCCAGCGTAGCTGACACCGGTAAAGACAGTGCCCGCCACAAGCCCGAACACTACGGCGATGGCCGCACACTTCGCCAGCGTCGTCCCGAAGCCTTTTTTGCGCGGCCCTGGCTGCGGATTCATGGAAGGCATCCCCTGAGGCTGCTGGTAGGGATTGCAGCCGTTCCGGTAAGGCTGCTGATCTGCGCCGGTGGAGCCGGCCCCGTATCCGTTCTGCGCGTAAGGGCCGTAAGTGTCCGGCGCGTTCTGCGCTGCCCCCTCGCTGCCGTTTGACTGACTGAAATAATTGTTATTATAATTATTATCCATATTAATGCGCTCCTTTCGCTCTCTTAATTTGCCTTTCTGATAAGCATTCTAAACGCATTCTGTGTTCAAACTGTGAAGAAAATATGTTAAATTTATAAATTCTACTCCACCGTCACGGATTTCGCCAGATTCCGCGGCTTATCCACGTCCAGTCCTTTGCCCACCGACACGTAGTAGCCGAAAAGCTGCAGCGGAATAATTGCCAGCGAATTGGCAAAATACGCATTTGTTTTCGGAATGTAGATCACCGAATCCGCGGTCCGCTCGATCTCCAGGTTGTCGTCGTTTGTCACCGCAAGCACGTAAGCCCCCCGGGACTTCACCTCCACAATGTTGCTGATGGTCTTTTTGTAGAGGGCCTCCTGGGTCACCACAGCCGCCACAAGCGTTCCCTCCTCGATCAGAGAGATCGTGCCGTGCTTTAACTCCCCGGCCGCATAGGCCTCCGAGTGAATGTAGGAGATCTCCTTTAGCTTTAAGGAGCCCTCCAGAGAAATCGCATAGTCGATTCCCCTTCCGATAAAGAAGACGTCATGAGCCGCCACATAGCGGTTTGCGAACTTCTGGATTCTGGCCTTGTTGCCCAGGACAATCTCGATCTGGTTCGGCAGCATCTCAATCTCATGGAGATAATCCGACAGCTGCGCTTCCGTAATCGTTTTGCGGATTTCGGCAAACCGCAGAGCCAGCAGGTACTGGGCCACCAGCTGGCAGCTGTACGCCTTCGTGGTGGCAACCGCAATCTCCGGCCCCGCCCAGGTGTACATCACCGCATCCGCCTCCCTGGCAATGGAACTTCCCACAACGTTGACGATGCCGAGGGTTCTCACCCCCCGCTCCTTCGCCAGCCGAAGGGCCGCAAGGGAATCCGCCGTCTCCCCGGACTGGCTGATAATGATCACAAGGGAGCCATCCTCCAGAATCGGGTCGCGGTAGCGGAACTCCGACGCCAGATCCACCTCCACCGGAATCCTTGCAAGCCCCTCAAACACATACTTTGCCGTGACTCCCGTGTGATAGGCGCTGCCGCAGGCGACAATATAAAGCTTTTTAATTTCCCGGACCTCATCCTCCGTCATATCCAGCTCCTCGATGACGATCCGCCCGTCCCTGATGCGTGGGCTTATGGTGTCCCTCACCGCCCCGGGCTGCTCGTATATCTCCTTTAGCATGAAATACTCGTAGCCGCCCTTCTCCGCCGCGTTGATGTCCCAGTCGATATGCCGGGGTTCCTTCACAACCGGATCGCCGTCCACGTTAAAGAAGGCGATCTCGTCCTCCGTAAGCCTTGCGATCTCCTCGTTCTCGATAAAAAACACGTCCCTCGTGTACCTGAGCACCGCCGGCACATCGGAAGCGATCAGGCTTCCCCCGTCGGAAATGCCGACGATCAGCGGGCTGTCCTTGCGCACGGCGTACACCGTATCCGGACAGTCCGCAAAAATAATGCCCAGGGCATAGGACCCCTCCACCCGGTGGATCACCTTCGTGACCGCCGCCATGGGATCTCTGCCGTACTTGCTGTAATAGTAGTCCAGAAGGTGGGCAACCACCTCCGTGTCCGTCTCGGAACAGAACCGGTAGCCCTTATCCGTAAGAAGCTTCCGCAGTCTGAGGTAGTTTTCGATAATGCCGTTGTGCACCACCGCAATGGTCTGATCCCCGTTGAAATGGGGATGGGCGTTGGCATCCGACGGCTCCCCGTGGGTCGCCCATCTGGTGTGTCCGATTCCGATGTGCCCCGGCATGGTCTCTCCGTCGTGGGTCAGCTCGCCGAGCACCTTAAGCCTTCCCGTCGACTTTTTGATCACAATCCGCTCTCCGTCGTACACCGCCATTCCCGCCGAATCATAGCCGCGGTACTCCAGCCTGGACAGGCCGTCCAGAAGAATCGGGGCCGCCTGTTCCTTACCAACATATCCTACTATTCCACACATACTCTCTCCTCAATTATGCCTGATTTTTATAGTAAAAATGCTACGAGAGCGCAACGCCGTTTTTTTGCAGCAGCTCCCTTGCGGATTCCACCGAATCCACACCCGCCGCGTTTTTCACCGGTGCAAACTCCCGCTCCCTGTCCACCTCAAAGGAAAGACAGTTATCCATCATGTAGATCATATCCAGAATCAGCGTCTCGAACTTGTAGGCGTTTGGCTCCGACGGCTTTATAAAGACGCCGTTCTCATCCAGGTACGGAACCTTCTTCTCCACAATGTGAAGCGGCAGCTTCGACTCTGCGATCTCCATCAGAGTGTCCACCCGAAACAGATAGTTTAATATCACGCCGAACCCGTACAGCAGCGTCCCCTTCTCGTCTGTGGCCTCCGCCATCTCCGGCGTCAGGTCGTAATACTCCACGATGGACGGTCTGCCGTCCTCAAGACAGAGCGCTCCAACCCGCTCGTAAGGGTCCGCCTTGCGCACCACCTTTGCCCCGCTGACGCAGCCGGACTGAATGGTTGCTCCCACGAACACCGGGTCCGCGATCCGCTGCAGCACATTGTCAACCGCAAAGACGTTCAGCCACTCGATGCCCTTTTCGGCAAGGTCCTGCTTTAGCCCGGCCCGCAGCAGAGATTTGAACCAGCCGCCGTTTCCGTTTGGACTCATGGCCAGAGAATCCTCTGCCTCCATCAGCACATTGCCGGAAAAGTCCACCGCCGGAACCATCTCCTGCACGAAGAACTTCACGTAATCCCTGTTGTAGCCGAAAAAGTCGTGCTCCGTAAAAAACGCCCGGGTCTGTTCGTCGTTCTTCTCGCTTGTCATAACATACAGCGGCACCCATGCGCCGGCCGCATCGGTGACCTGCTTTAAGTTCTCCACAAGCTGTTCGAATATGTAGAGCTCCTTTCCGACTCCGATGTTGAACATGCCCTTCGCCTTATCAAAGCCAAGGCGGGTGCCCTGTCCCCCCGCCAGAAGGATTGCCCCCACCTTCCGATCCCGGATGGCCTGTATGCCGGTCTCTCGAAATTCTTCCTTTCTGCTCTCGATCTCCGGAATTTCCATCGCCCCAAGCGGTGCAAAGCTCCCCCGCTTCAGCTCGTTTCCTCTGATCTTATCAAGGTTCGACCAGTCCATCTCCTCCAGCTGCCGGTTCAGCTTCTCCGGAATGTCAGTTCCCACAAGCCTGCCGAGATACTTTTGTTTATAGTCCGCTATTTTCTGTTCGATTGCTGCATTCATCCTGTTCTCCTCCTGTTTTTCATGTGACAGAGAAAGGCCAACCTTCCGATTGGCCCCCCGCGTTAGTTGCTCTCTGTACTCTTTTTGATACTGTCCGTTCCGGTGGCCCCCACCGTCTCGTTGTAGTCGTCGGTATTGATGAGCGACGAATTGACCGTGACGCCGGTCTTCTGCACAATGGTATCACTGATCATGCGCACCGTCTGGGACGGAATGTAGCCCGTCGCGCCGAACATGTACTCATGCAGCTCCTCCACGTTGTTTGTCAGCTCTGCCGGAACGACCGTATCGCCCCCGTTCACCGTCGCCGTCGTAAGATCAAACGGAAATCCCGTCGTACTCTCGATGCTGTATGACTGTATGTCCTTCGCCAGCGCCAGTATCTCGTTTGTTGTAAGGCTCGTGGATATATCGTCCACAACCGCGTTCACAATGGCAAGCAGCGTCCCCACATCCGCCTTCTTCGCCTTGTCGAGCATTGCCTGCAGCACGATTCTCTGGCGGGAAGCCCGCTTGAAATCGTCGCCGGCAAGCTTTCGTATGCGGGCGTAAGTCGTCGCCTGTGTTCCGTCCAGGTGAATGGAAGCACCGTACTGCGTAACCTCAGGAGTCACAAGCCCCGTGACCTTGTCGACATCCTTCTTGTACTTGTTGATCTGGCGCATCTCCCCCTCGGTGATGTCCAGATCCAGACCGCCCAGCGCGTCGATGACCTCCACCATCGCCGCCCAGTCCACACAGATATACTCGGTGATGTCCAGATCCAGATTGGAATTGAGCATCTGGACCGCCTGCTTTACGCCTCCTCTGGCGTAGGCGGCGTTTGCCTTCCGGTAGCTGCCCTCGCCGATGCTTAAGCACGTATCCCGGTATACGGATACAAGCTTCACGTCCTTCGTCCTGTTGTTGATGCTGGCGATCATGATCACGTCGGAGTTGCCGCCGCCGTAGTTGTTGCTGCTGCGGTTATCCAGACCAAAGAGGGCGATATTGGTGTAGCCCTCGAGGGTTATGATGGTGCCCTCGTCCAGGTCCTCGTTGATGCCTGCCTCCGAGCTGTCGAGCCCCTCATATTCAATCTTATTCAAAATGACCATAAAATACGCCGCCAGAAGAAGGATCACTAAAAGCAGCGCCTCAAACGCCAGCAGTATCAGCCTGCGCTTTCTCTTTCTGCGGCGTCGGTTCTTCTGACTTCCGCCGCCTCTGCCGCCGCTTTGTGCCCTGCCGGCGCTATTTGCGCCGTTTCTTTTGCCTGTATTTCTGCTGCCTGTTGTACTTCTGTTACCTGCACCTGCCATAATTACTGTCCTTTTTGCCTGTTATGTATGTAGAGCCAGGCATCCGCATAGCTTACGCGCTCCTCTCCCGACATGGATGAATATTTCTCCAGATCCAGATTGGTCAGCCGCATATCGCGGCTGCCGCACTGGTGGCACCCGACGTCTCTGCGTCTGCTCACCATGCGCATACAGCCGCACTGCGGACATATGTAAATCTTCATCATACTTTTCTACCACGCGCCCTGCCGTTACTCAAAGCACCTGAGCACCTCTGCCTTTAAGTCCTCCAGCATCTGATCCGCACCCTCAAGAGTCGTGCCCTTTACGCCAACATAGAACTTGATCTTAGGCTCCGTTCCCGACGGGCGCACACAGCACCACGCGTTGTCGGACAGCTCGTAGTAGAGCACGTTGGAGGACGGAAGCCCCGTAGACGTCACCTCGCCTGTCTTCATGTCCTTTCTGGTATCCGCCCTGTAATCCCGGACCGCAAGCACCGTGAAAGCTCCGAGCTTCTCCGGCGTGCTGCTTCTCGCCCGGCTCATGATCGACTCGATCTGCGCCGCGCCGTCGATGCCGGCAAGGGTCATCGTTGCGATTCCCTCCCGGTAGTAGCCGTACTTCTCGTACAGCTCGATCATGCCGTCCCAGAGCGTCTTCCCCTGCGACTTGTAGTACGCCGCCACCTCGCAGAGCATGCACACCGCAGCCGGCGCATCCTTGTCTCTCGCGTAGGTTCCCGGCTGACAGCCGTAGCTCTCCTCGAAGCCGAAAACGTAGTTGTTTGAGCCTGTCTTCTCGAACTTAAGCATCTGCTCGCCGATGTACTTGAAGCCGGTCAGCACCTCAATCAGCTCCACGCCGTATGCCGCGGCGATTGCCTTGGCCATGTCGGTGGAAACGATGGACTCCACAAAGGCAGGATTCTTCGGCAGTGTTCCCGCAGCCGCCTTCTGTCCGATGATGTACTCTGCGATCAGCATCGCGGACATATTGCCCGTGAAGGTCACGTACTCGCCGGACTTCGTGTCCCTGCAGTATACGCCGAGGCGGTCCGCATCCGGGTCCGTCGCCAGCACAAGGTCCGCATCCTTCTCCTTCGCCAGCTTAAGCGCCAGCTCCCAGGCGTCCGGATTCTCCGGGTTCGGATAAGGGGCCGTCGGGAAATGTCCGTCCGCAACAGCCTGCTGCGGCTCGATGTACACATTCTCAAAGCCCAGATCCTTAAGCACCCGCTGCACCGGTCCAAGCCCCGTCCCGTGAAGCGGCGTATAGACGATCTTAATGTCGCCTGCCATCTGCTTAATGATCTCCGGGTGAATCGAGAGATCCCGCAGCGTCGCGAAATACTTCTCGTCCAGCTCCTCTCCTATGATGCTGTAGAGTCCCGCCTTTACGGCCTCCTCCTTATCCATAGTCTTTACCATATCGAAAGAAGTAACCCTGCCAACTTCTGTCATAATGCCGGTGTCGTGAGGCGGCGTCACCTGCGCCCCGTCCTCCCAGTACACCTTGTAGCCGTTGTATTCTCTCGGGTTATGACTGGCAGTGATTACAATTCCCGCGATACAGCCCAGCCCTCTCCCCGCAAAGGAGAGCTCCGGCCCCGGCCGCAGGCCGGAGAACACGTAAGCCTTAATTCCGTTGGCAGCCAGGCACAGCGCCGCCGCGTCGGTAAATTCGTCCGCCATCAGCCGGGAATCGTGGGCGATGGCAACTCCTCTCTCCTTCCCGTTTTGGGACAGTATGTAGTTTGCCAGCCCCTGGGTGGCCTGGCGCACCGTATACACGTTCATGCGGTTCGTGCCCGCACCGATAATTCCCCGAAGCCCTGCCGTTCCGAACTCCAGCGTGCGGTAGAAACGGTCCTCGATCTCCTTCTCGTCCCCCGCAAGCGCCTTAAGCTCCGCCCTCGTCTCCTCGTCAAAATAAGGATCGCTGCACCATTTCTCGTATTCCTGCCTGTAATCCATAGTCATATCCCTCCTGATATATTATAATTATCAAACACTTACCTGAATACATGTTCTTATTCTAGCACAATCCTTCCCGTTTGGAAAGTTATTATTTCTTACATTTTTATCACCTGGCCGCCTATCTTGTGAGATAGATGGATTTGGAGATGCTGTGCCAGGTCCCGCTGTCCGTCTCTTTGTTTGCGACAATGACGATATAGTAGCGCTTATTGCGCTCGATGGACTTACCGTCCAGCTTCTTTACGGTGTACGTGTTGCCCTTCACCGTCTTCACCTTCTTCATATCGCTTATGTCCTCCGGCTTTTTGGAGGAGACGTACACGGTGTAGCTGGTGGCGCCGCTCACCTTCGACCAGGTCAGCGCAAGGCGTCCCGCGGACTGCCGGTAGGTGATGGTCTTCGGCTGGCTGCTCACATACTGCCACTCGGACCACTCGCCGTACTTTTTACCGTCGCCGATACTTATGTAGCCCCTCGCCCGTACCCGGTAAAACTTATTCATCTGCATCTTCGTCGTGGTGACGCTGTTCTCTTTTCCCGAACCGCCGTCCGTCCTTTTGTCCCCGTCCAGAATCTCCCACTGGTATCCGGCCGCGGCGCCAGACTTTTCCCAGGAAAGCTTCGCAAGCCCCGTGTATGTAAAGAACTCCTCCAGCTCAATGTCTTTGATCCTCAGCGGGACAACCGGAATGTTTTTCCCGGTGGCATATGCTCTGCCGTCCACGGCAAAAAACGGCGTCTCCGAAAGGCTTGCGCAGTACGGGTAGACGCGGATGTTGTAGCGGCTGTCCTCCGCAAGCTCCGTCAGCTGACACTGCAGCGCCCCGGTGACGTCCACGCTCTTTGCCTGCTCCTTCGTCTCCCCCTCTTTCCAGTACAGAATCCGAAAGCCGTCCGCCCCCTCACAGTCCGTCCAGCTTAAGCTTATGGAGGTGGTGGAAGCCCCGGACTTCTTCTGCACAAGCTTCGACTCGTTCTTTTTGTACTTCGGGACCGTCACCGCGTCAATCTCGTTCCAGGTGATGCCGCCCTTTGG
Source organism: uncultured Lachnospiraceae bacterium (assembly GCA_949740385.1). Taxonomy (GTDB): domain Bacteria; phylum Bacillota; class Clostridia; order Lachnospirales; family Lachnospiraceae; genus Roseburia. The sequence continues at coordinate 9,047 of CATJJD010000235.1, read as the reverse complement.
CCGCACCCGAACGGTGTAGTGGGCGGCCGGCATAACATTCTGTGAGAAGGTGTACTCCGGAAGAACCGTCGTGTCGGTCACTGTGCTGCCGGAGGCATCCCTTACCTCCACCTCGTAGCCGGAGGCGCCCGCCGCCGGCTCCCAGGTCACCTGAAAGGAGCTGTCCGTCGCTGCGGTCTGCCGAAGCTGCGGCTCCTCGCTCGCCGCGGAAGCATTTCCCTCTCCCTGGCCGGGCACAGTCTTTCTGTCCGAAGCGGACTGCGGCGCCGCGGCGCTCTTCTTCACGTTTTTGACCGTCAGAGTAAAGCGGTACTTTTTGCCCTTTATCACAGCGGTGATCTTTGTCTTTCCCGCCTTTTTTGCGGTGATAACTCCGTCGGAGCTGATTTTTGCCACCGACGGCTTCGAGCTTCTCCACACAATCTTCGCGTTGTTGTTGTACACCCGCACGGTTTTCTTTTTGCCCACGTACATGGTCTTCCCCTTCGGGTCAATGGCAACCTTTGTGCTGTCGGTGTTGTTGATGCCGTATTTCTTCGCGTACTTTCTCGCGTAGGAGCCATCCGGCGCCACAATGGTCAGTTTGCTGAAATCGCAGCCCGAAAAGGCGTCCTTTCCGATCTCCGTCACGCTGTCGGGGATCTCCACCCGGTAGAGATTCTTCTGGTTCTGGAACGCGCCGGATTTGCCGCCGTCGCCGGACTCAATGGTTGTGTATCCCCAGGGGATCGTGACGGTCGTAAGAGACTGCCCCTCGACTCCCATATACTCAACCATGCTCGAGAAGCTGCTTCCAACCGTTGTCACTTTGTAGGAATTGCACATGGTCGGCAGTACCAGATCGGTCTTTTTACCCCCGTACACATAGAGAATACAGGTGTCGCCGTACTCCTGCCCCGCCGGAACAAGAAAATAGTACCCGCTGTCTTTGTCCTCCGCGAACCGGTTCCCGTCCTTGTCAACGGAAAATTCCAGCGCAAACGCCGGGTCCGCCCCGCAAAAAATCAAAGACGCCACCGCAAAAGCAAGTGCCAGAACAAGTGCGGCGGCTTTTTTGCCCCGCCGGCTAAAACCCTTAAACATCATCTGTTGTCCCCCTCTCTTCTTTGCTTATTTATCACGGCCTCTGCGCTACTGCTGCGGCGCATAGGTCGGCTGTACCATATCCTCGTCCGTCAGTATGACGCCGTCAATTGTCTTGTCCACCAGAAGCTTCGCGTAGCTCACCGTAGTCTCGTCCGGGATTGTCACATAAGTGCGTTTTCCCGGCATGGAGTACACATGCTGCTTGCTGCCGGTTCCGTTTACCGCAAAGCTCTTTACGTTCCAGCCCGCGCCGTCGGTGAGCTGCATTTTCACCAGCGCCGCAATCTCATCCTGGCTCATGCTCGTGGTGAACATGCCCTCAAGACTGGAGAGTATGCCGGAGTAGTTGGAGAGTATCGTCGTCCCCGAGGATACCTTCTTAATGATCGCCTCAATCATTTGCATCTGATGCCGCCCTCTGGCGTTGTCTCCGTCCGCAAACGCTTTCCGCTCCCGGACGTAGGAGAGCGCCCGCTTTCCGTCCAGCTGGTTGATTCCCTGGCTGATATAGTAATTGTCCTTGTAGGTGGTAAAGGACTTCTCCGACTCGATGGTGATGCCGCCGATGGCGTCGATTAACGTCTCAAAGCCGCTGAAATTAATCTTGGCGTAATAGTCCACATGCTCGTCGTAGAGGTTGGAGAGCGATTCCATCGAACAGTCGATGCCGTAGACGCCGCAGTGAGTGAGCTTATCCTTCGCCCCCGGACTCACCGCAATATCCACATAGTAGTCTCTCGGCGTGTTGATAAGAAGCACCTGCTTTGTCTTCGGATTGATCACCGCAAGTATGTTCACGTCGCTTCTGGTGCTTGTGTTCAGTCCCGTATTGCGCGTGTCGGAGCCGCTGATGTATATGACAAAGGCGTTCTCCGTAATATTCTTTTCTCTCGTCTGGCTGCTCTCGGTGACGATGGTCTCCGTCTCGTGGTCAAAGAGCGTCTTTGTCTTAAGAGAAAAGTCCTCGTACTCGTCCTCGGACTCGATCAGCTCCACGTAGGCGGCGTTTAAGATCATGGCGTCCACCGTCCCGTCCATCAGCGCGTCGATCATCTCAAACATATTCTCGAAGCTTTTTGTGCTGATCTCCTTCTCCACCTGAGCGTTGATCTCCGTCACGGTCTTTTTTGTGTTCTCATAGTCCTGATTCTCGGTCAGCGCAAACACGTAGTCCCTTGCGTCCAGCATGTCGTTGGCCGGATTGTCCTTAAGCACGTACACCGAGACGGTGTCCGTCATGACCACCTGGCTGGAAACCCTGCGCAGCGTGTTGCCCGCCTGCACAAGCATGGATGAGACCACGACGCACAGCACCATCACAAACGCCGAGAGCACACAGCCCGCGGAGCGCTTGATATTTATCATCTGCTTTTTCTTCTGCCGGTCCATCTGCTTTCGCTTTTTCTTCGATATTCCCGAATAAAAGAAATAGTACACCACGGTGAGCAGCCACAGCAGCACCACAGAAATCAGCACCACATAGACCGCCGGAAGCAGATTCAGCCACAGCACCACGGCAACCGTCGCAGTCCCCGCAAGAAACTGCACGGCCAGAATAATTGCGGCAATCATTTTCCAGTTCGTTTTATCCTTCATCGTTCTACTCATAACAGTTATCCCGTTGTTGTCATATACTGCATCATTCGTCTGTAGGAATCCACAAGGCCGTATGCGGGCGTCCAGCCCAGTGCCCGCATCTTCGAAGCGTCCAGCCACATTTTAACCGGCGGGGCATAGCCAAGCCTTTCGCTGTCCTCCGGAATGTCGATCACGACCTTCGTTCTGCCCTCCCCGAAATGCTCTACCACAAGCTCCGCCATCTGCCGGATGGTCACATGGCTCTCCTCGTTGGCGATGTTGTACGCCTGGCCCGACTCCCCTCTCACGAGAAGCAGAAGGATCGCCCGGACGGCGTCCGACGTATACACGTAGTTGCCCTCCGACTCGCCGGCCGTATGCAGCACAATATTCTCACCCCTGAGCGCACTCCTGGCAAACTGCGCGAACACCCGGCTCTCCGTCGGCAGTATGCCCGCGCCGAAGGTCTGGGCAAGCCTTGCGCTCTTTACGTTCAGCCCGTACTGGGCGGCATATGCCGTGCACAGGCACTCGCACATGCGCTTCCCCTCCGGGTAGCAGCTTCTGACCGACCCGATGTCCACATACCCCAGATCGGACTCCGCCGTCTTTTTGCCGGAGTCCGGCTGTCCGTACACCTCCATGGAGGAGATGTAGACAAAGCTCTTCGCCCGCTTTTCCACCGCAAGGGCAAGAAGCCGCTTCGTCCCCTCCACCGCCGTGGCGATGGTTCCAACCGGGTCTTCCACCATCTGTTTCGACGCCGTAACCGACGCCGCGTGAATGATGTAGTCGCACTCCCCCTCAAAGGCAAAGTCCGGCTTTGAGAGATCCGCAGTCACGTAGTCAACCGGCGCATCCGCCCCGAATATCCCTCTCGCCTTTTCCACGCTTCGCACCAGCGCGCAAATTTTAAGCTCCAGTCCCAGCGCGCTGCTGCAGTAGAGCAGATTTTTCACCAGCAAAGAGCCGATCAGCCCCGTGGCCCCGGTAATCAGAAACGAGCTGCCCTTTAACTCCTCAAAGGGTATGCCGCTGTCCGCCACCGCCTGAAAATCCTCCAGTAATATGTCCTTCATTCCATATTCCTCCTATTCCTCAAGCCCGTATATCTGCGCCTCCTCCTTCGCGTCCAAAAGCGCCCGCATCGTGTAGAAGTCGTCCGGCGTCGTAATCTTGATATTCTCCTGCGGGCCGTCGATGAGGTAGAGCTTTTTGCCGTAATACTGCATCATGGAGCAGGAGTCGATAAAGTCATACCGGTTCTCCTCCATGGCCCTTCGGTGGGCGTTTAAAATATCGTGCAGATAAAAGCTCTGGGGCGCTCTGGCAAGCCGCGTATCCTCTCTCCTTGGCACGCTCTCGATGGAATTGTCTTCCGCCACCACAAGCACCGTCTCCTTTACGGTCACGCTGGTAATGGCGGAGCCGTGTTCCCTCACCGACGCGATATTGTCCGAAATGGTCTTATCGTGAATCAGAGGCCTGACGCCGTCGTGGATTAAGACGACGGACTCCTCGCCCCCCGCGATCTCCTCCGCAGCCGCAAGTCCGTTGTAGATGGACTCCTGGCCCGAGGCGCCCCCCGGGACGATGCGCTTCACCTTCTTAATATTGAATTTGGCAAGAAGCTCCTCCAGATACCCGATCCACTCCCCGAGACACGCCACAACAATGGCGTCGATCTCTTCGCTGTTTTCAAAGATTTCCAGCGTGTGGATAATGATGGGCTTGCCGTACACATTGATAAACTGCTTCGGTTTGACACGGCTGTTCATGCGCTTGCCCACGCCCCCCGCGAAGATTACTCCTATATTCATGGCTCACTCCTTATCGGTGCAAAATATGCCTGTCCTGGTACTCTCTCATAATATCGTAGATTCGTTTACAGTTGCTGTGGTCGCTGTAGTAGAAGAAATCGTCCGCCCGACGCACGTACTCCTCCTTCATCTTACAGCCGTTCTCCATATACTCGCACAGCAGGTCGATCAGCTCGTCGTTGTCGTGGGCGATCTCGCCGAAGGCCATCGTGTCGTAGAAGAACGTCCCCTCCTCGTAATGCTGGGGAATGTCCCGGTGATGCAGGTACACAAGAGGCTTGCGCATGTAGGCGAAGTCGAACTGAATGCCCGAGAAATCCGTCACCATCAGGCTCGACTCGCAGAACATGCGCTCGTAGCTCATATCCCCCACCGCCGGTATAATGTCCACATAGTCGTTTCGGTCAAAATCGTCCGCCTGGGCGCTGACAATCGGGTGAAGCACATACTTGATCCGATAGCCGAACTGCTTTGCCGCCGCAATCAGCCGCGGGTCGTTGATCAGGGAGTTAAACACCTTAAAGTAGGTGCTCTCGGTAAACAGCGGATTGTAGTCCCGCTGCTCCCCCTCGCTTGTGCGCACCGGCACCGCCGCCTGCATCCGCCAGGTGGGGCTGATCATAATCTGCCTCTTATCGTCGTTCACCAGTCCGTCGTAGCGGGGAACGCCCGTCAGCTTCAGGGCGTCGTAGCCCGCATAGTCGTAGATCGGCCGGGACAGATTCTCAATCTCATACCGGGAGGCGCAGAAGTAAAGCCTTGTGTTGTCCCGCAGACGGTTCTGCGCCACCGCGATCTTCTGCACCGACATGCCGTGCTGGACACAGCACACATGGAAATCCACCAGATCTCTGACGTTGCTGGAATTCGGCATCCCGAAATTGTTGAACGCAAACACCGTGGAATTGGAAATCACCATCATATCCGCCATAAGGAACACCAGCCGGTGTTTGATGCTGCCCCGCACGAGAGGCGTAAAGCCGTCCTCCTTAAGCCTGCGGTAGTCACTGGCCTTTCGGTCCACCAGATAGTAGTGCTTTATGCCGTCCTTTTGGGCGCTGGCGTACCGGTAGAGGTATTCCGAGGAGTCCCCCGCCTTGTAGATCTTGTCCAGGTACATCCAGATTGGCCGTCTTTTCATAATCGGCTTCATGACAAAGTAAGCCCGCCTTATGAGCAAAAACAGCCAGGCCCGCTTTTTGAAGGAGAGAAACATCTCCTTCTCCAGCTTCCACTCCCGCCTGCGCTTCGCCTTCGCCCCGGAGAGCTCAAAGCGGATGCCGTCCCCCGCCCGCACCGCCATGTACATGGGTTCTCTGCCGAAGCACCAGTAGCTCATCTTATAGGTGCTGCTGAGCCTTGAAAAATGCGACTCGTAGGAGAAGGCAATCCGCACCTCGTCCCCCCGGATTTTTGCCATGCACACAAGCAGGCCGTCGTTCATCTGATCCATCGGCAGCTTCACATGAAACGAATGGCTCTTGTAGACGCTCACGCCGAACACCTTGTTTAAGGCGTAGCGGCCGTTGTATTCCAGCGGATATTTTTTCCCTCCGAAGACAAGGTACACCGAGTCCGACATGGAGTAGAGAATCGGGTGCACCGTGCCGTCGATGTGCAGAATCCCGTCCTCGTAGTTCATGAACACAATGTTGGTCTTTAAGTTGGAGATCCTGTTCATGACAATATTGTTGGCCCCGTAGTAAGGGATGCCGGAGAGGAAAAACTTGTCGTAGCAGAAATCCGGCCCGTTCCTCAGCACGCCGTAAATCCATTTCAGGGAGTCCGTCGTGTTGCTCTCCTTCACCTTGTGCCCGTTGTAGATCACAAGGCTCTCCACCAGCTTAAGCGTCCTGCCGATGGCAGCCAGCACCGCCTCCTCCTTCCCCTCGGTAATCACATGCTTGTTCCGGTTGTTCCAGTTGCTGGACATACGGTTTCGTATCGTGAACATAACGTGATACTGCACAAACAGAGGAATGTGCTCCCGCTCCCTCTTTATCTCCTCAAGAAACGGTATCCAGAAGCCGTCAAAGGACTCCTCGTACCATTCCTTCTCATATATATCACGGAAAAACGTGAAATCGCCCTCTCTCGCCGCCCCGCTGTAATAGTGGATGTGCTGGCAGAACACGAAATGCATCTTTTCCATACATAAGCGGAGGAAATACTCCCGCTCCGCCTCAAGCCCCAGCTCGCTGCGGAACGTGTGTTTGCTGAAGTACTCCCTGCGGATAAAGGTTCCTCCGAAGTAGAACGGATAATGGGCAAAGTCCTTCTTTAAGCTGACAGCCACGTCCTTCTGGGTGTTGGACGCCGACGAAAAGGCGCCGTCCTTTCCCCCAGGCATAACCTTGCGCAGCATAAAGATTGTCTCCTGCGGATATTTCTCCGCCACCTTCTCCAGAGACTTTTCCATCTCCTCCGAGAAGGTGTCGCCGCTGTGGATGGCGGTGACCAGATCTCCGGTCACAAGCTGCGCGGCGTCGTTCAGACATGCGGCATCGTCCCGAAAGGAGCGGTCTTTTAACACACAGTCGAATTCGCTTAAGGCTTCCCGGTATCCCTCGCCGCTCTTTTCACAGGCATAGAGAATGATCTGGGGCTTTTCCTGCGCCCCGCAGTAATCGTTTTTAATCCAGGAGAGCGTCTGCTCGCTCTCCCCCTTCTCATCCAAAAGCCAAATGATCGATAGCTTCATCTTTACTCCTTCTCCTTACTGTTCCTCTGTTCGCCGTTTTCGGAAACGCCGTCCATATCTATGCAGATTTTTTTCTTCTTCCGCCGTCTCTTTCTCCTTGGAATCAGAGATTTATCCTCGCACTTGTCCAGCATCTCACGGTAGACGGGCGCAACCTGTTCAATATCGCCGTATGCCACCAGCCTTCCCTGCTCCAGTATCATGGCCTTATTGCACAGCCGCTCCACCTGTGCCAGCGAGTGGGACACAAACAGCACCGTCACGCCCCTGTCAAACATGTTCTTTATCTTTCGCTCGCTCTTTTTCCGAAATCTCGCATCCCCCACCGAGAGCACCTCGTCGAGTATTAAAATTTTCGGATTCACAACGGTCGCGATGGAAAATCCGAGCCGGGAGCGCATGCCGGACGAATAGTTTTTCACCGGCACGTCGATAAACTCCCCAAGCTCCGAAAAAGCGACGATCTCTTCATATTTTTCGTCGATAAACCTCTTACTATACCCGAGAACCGCGCCGTAGAGATAAATATTTTCTTTTCCGGTGTATTCCTTGTCAAATCCCGCGCCCAGCTCCAGAAGCGGCGCAATCTTGCCCTTGTGGCTTACCGTGCCCTCCGTCGGCTTAAACACACCCGCAATCACCTTGAGCAGCGTGCTCTTTCCCGCGCCGTTTAGCCCAAGCACGCCCACCCGGTCGCCCTTCTCCACCGAGAAGGTCACGTCCTTTAACGCCCAGAACTCATTGTACTGCAGCTCACGCTTCACAAACTTGATAAAATAGTCCTTGATGCTGTCCGTCTTCTCCTTGCTGAGATTGAATTTCATTCCGACATGTTTCAGTACGATTGCCTTCTCGCCCATATACCACTCCTCGCCTACAGATGAAGGATGAACTCATCCTGTTTTTTCCGGAAAATAATTACGCCGATCACCGTCGTCACCGCGCCGAAGCCCAGCGCATACAGAAAATAGTGCATGTTCATCGGCCTTCCGAACACGGCGCAGCGGAAAACGTCGATGGTGCAAAACAGCGGGTTGTACTTGAGAATCCACGCCCAGCCGCTCTTAATGAGCCGGTCCACCGGGTAAAAGATCGCGCAGGTATACATAATCAGCATCAGCGCAACCGACCACAGATACTCCAGATCCCGGAAAAAGACGCCGAGAGTCGCAAGGATCATTCCAATGCCCGTCGCAAGAAGCAGCAGCACAAGCAGCGCAAGGGGCGCCTGCAGCAGATAGACCGTCGGCTTTACGCCCATCACGGCAGCCACCGCCACAAGCACGATCAGGGAAATCAGAAATATAATATAATTGTAGAGAATCCCCGAGACCGTGTACAGGTATTTCGGCACGTACACCTTCTTGATCATCGAAGCATTTTTCTGAATCGAGGTTAAGGCCGACTTCGTTGCCCCGGAAAAATAATTGTACAGAAGACGCCCGCTCAGTATATACACCGGAAACGTCTTATCGTCCCCCCGCCCCAGCAGCGTGCCGAACACGATGGTAAGCACAATCATCGTCAGAAGCGGTTCCAGAAGCGACCAGAAAATGCCCAGATACGAGCGGCGGTACTTGAGCCTGATGCCCTTTTTGACAAGCTCTGACAGCAAAAACCGGTATTGTAAAAATGAGTCAAAATATTTTTTCATCTATTATCCTTATTCTCTCTGATTACGGTAAACGTAAACTATTCTACCATAGTATCGCCCGTTACGTCAATTCCCGGAAAGCCATACCCGCATCCCGTGGCTTTTTTGCTGATCCTCCGGCGGAAGTTTCCTGTAATCTCCGAAGATCTGCGTCAGATAGCGGTCATAGCAGCCGGGCGCCGCATAGCGCTTCCCCTCAAAGGACACC
>CATJJD010000234.1 GCA_949740385.1 uncultured Lachnospiraceae bacterium | reverse complement strand
CATATACCATAGTGCGAATTGTCTACTTTTATATATCTCCTGTTCCGTGGGAATGGCGGGGGATTACGGATATGTTTGCCTTTTGTGCAGATTCCATGCTGCCGATTGTCACGGTTACTTTCGGAATATTTTCCTGGATAAAGGACAGGAAAAACCGGGGACTGACAGGATTTTTTCTGCTGTGCATCGTAATCTATGGTCTGGTTTTTGCATGGGGCGTATCCAATGGGGGAACGGCAATGAGGCATCGGAACAAACTGATCGGAATCGAGTTGCTTTTTTTCGCTTTTTGTTTGAAAAGACGAACCGATCTGTTGTCAGGGTATGATATTTAATTTGAGGAGATGAGTATATGCGGCAGGAAGAACCAATCCGGGTATTATGTGTGTTTGCACGGCTTGATTTCGGCGGTGCGGAAACCATGTGCATGAATCTGTACAGAAATCTGGACAGAAACAGGATACAGTTTGATTTTGTGAAACATACGCCTGAGAAGTGTGCGTATGAGGATGAGATTATTCAGCTGGGCGGGAGAGTCTATGAAGCGCCTGTATACCGTATATATAATCATGCTGCATATTGCAGCTGGTGGAAGCATCATCTGAAAGCGCATCCGGAGCACAGAATCATACATGGGCATTATTTTACGATAGCGTCGGTATATTTTCGAATCGCAAAAAAATTGGGACGTATTACAGTTGGGCATTCCCATATAGCATATCCGAACAGAATTGATTTCCGGGACAGGTTAAAAGACAGTTATTGTAAAAGGGTGGAAAAATATTCGGATTATGCCTTCGCATGCGGAACAGAAGCTGGAAAATGGCTGTTTCCCGGTAAAGAATTTGTGTTAATGAATAACGCGATTCCGGCAGGACAATTTGCATATAACAGCAGCATACGCAGCACAGTTCGAAAGGAACTGGGAATAGAGAACGGGATTGCGGCAGGAACGGTTGGGCGGTTTCATTCTGCGAAAAATCCGTACGGAACACTGGAAATAATGAAAAGAGTACACAGCATGAATCCGGATGTAAAGCTTCTCTGGGTGGGGGACGGCGAAATGCGGGATGATATAGAAAATGAGATCCGGAAAAACGACATGTCTTCTTACATGGTTTTGACAGGGTGTACGACTGATGTAAGCAGACTGATGCAGGCAATGGATGTATT
>CATJJD010000233.1 GCA_949740385.1 uncultured Lachnospiraceae bacterium | reverse complement strand
CGTATTTTCCGTTGCCAGTTTAATCTGAAATCTCTGAAATACAGCAATACTGCTACTTATTATCTGGTCATTGCAGACGAACAGGGATTGCAGATGCCACAGCGTGAGCCATTCCAGATTGACATCGCTTTTGCGGTGGATGAGTTTGATTTCTTTAGTTAAGTACCGTGTGAGAGTGGAAAGACCTGACGAAACGTCCGTACTGATAAAAGCCCGCAGGACACCGGATTCATGGAATGCGTTTCCTGACCATTGATCCGAACCGCTGCATGTAATGCCATAGGCTGCCCTGAAAGCCTGGTCTGATATACCCTGCGGGAATCGTTTCTTTACATCTTTTTTTGAGCTGCTCCTTCAAACCAGGCGCAGCAGCCGACGTAGCCCTTTGGGCAGTCGAAGCCTGTAAGCAGCAGTCGCTCGCTGCCCGGAGGTCCCCCCGCAATGCGAAGCAGAGGCCTGTCCGGGCAGCGCTCCACGAGAAACTCGTTGATTTCCACGGTCAGTCCGATGCCGAGGGCTTTTAGGGCCGCTTCCCGGGCGGTCCAGCGCTCGTAGAAGAAGCGCCGCTGTTCCTCCGGGGAGAGGGTGCGGTAATGCTCGGCCTCTTGGGGATGAAAGAACCGGCGCACGATCGAATCCGTCTTTCGCGTATCCCTGGCGTACTCAATATCCACGCCCACCGGCGTTTGGGACACAGCCAGCGCAATCCAGTCTCCCGAGTGGGAAATATTAAAATGAACACCGTTCGAATCGGACAGGGCGGGCTTGCCCTTCGGGCCGTAGACGAAGGAGAGGGATTCCGGGGCGGTATTCTGGCAGCGGGCCAGCAGAAGCCGAAGCGCCGTGTGGCCGATCTCGTAGCACATTTTTACGCTGGGGTTTTTATAGCCTGCCGCCTTTTTTTGCTCATCCTCTGAGAGGACGCCGGTCTGTTTCAGCAGGCCCGGATGATCCGTGGGAATGAACCAGACGCGGATTTCCCCGTCGGAGAGGGGGGAAAAGGGGACGTTCGCTGCAAGCGTCCGGTCGATGTCAAGGATCTGTATAATGCTGTCACGGTTGTCGGTCATGGCGGTCTCCTTTCCGATGTCTTCTTTTCTGCTTTTTTATATCATCCCCTGAACCTGCGGAGCATGGCAGGTAAAAACAGAATGCCGCGCCGCTCCCGCTGTTGAAATCCTCCGGCAGCAGCCCGCACCCTGGGATGTCGGTGACGACGAGTTTTCCCCCGTGCGCCTCCGCGATTTCCTGCGCGGTGCAAAGCCCCAGCCCGTAGTGGCCGTGATCCGTGCGGGAGCTGTCTGTGCGGTAAAAACGCTCAAAGATGCGGCTCTTTTCCTCGTCGGAGATGGACGGCCCGTTGTCTGCCACGACGAAGATGGTCTGCCGGGGCGTCTGGGTCACAAGCAGCAGTATTTTTCCGCCGGCGGGTGTGTAGGATATGGCGTTGTCAAGAAGGATGGAGAGCAGCTGTGCGATGCGCTCGCTGTCTCCCGGACAGCACTCGTAATCCTCCCGGGGCAGAACAAACTGCAGGCTCTGCTCCGCACGGAGGGCCAGGGGCTCGTACTTTTCGTAGAGTGAAAGCAGCAGCTCGTCCGGGAAGAAATCAGAAACGTGAAGCTCCATGCCCCGGGCGTCGGCGTTTGCCAGCACGAGCATATCCTGGATCAGATGCTGCATCCTCAGTCCGTCCTGGCGGATCAGGGAGATAAAATGGTTTCGCTCCTTTGCGGTTTTCGCCTTTTCGACGGACTCCAGGCCGGAGAGTATCACGGCAAGGGGCGAGCGCAGCTCGTGGGAGGCCGCCGCCACAAACTGCTGCTGTTTTTTCTGCGATGCCTCCAAAGGCAGAACCATGCGGCCGGTGAAGGCGAAGGCGAAGAGCACCAGCAGAACCAGCGTGACGGCGTCCGCGGCTGCGATGAGCGCCGTAAGCGCCGCAAGCTGTGTGTTCTGCCCGGTCAGGTCGTAGAGAATCACAAAGCTGATCAGTCCCTTCCCTCTGGTCACATACCCGGCGGAGGCGTAGTAGCGCAGCTTTCGGGAGACGGCGAGGGGAAATTCCTCGTGCATGGTAAAAAGTCCGTCCTGGCGCTGAAAGATGTTCTGACTCGTTTTTTCCAGCGCTAAGGAGACAAGCCCGGTCTTTCGGTTTTTCTGCAGTCTCTCGTAGTACAGCGGCTCGCCGTTGTCGTATAAAAAGATGAGAAAATGGTGCTGATCCTGCATCTGCCTAAGCCACTGGTGGCTGAGGTACTCCTGGCTCTGCAGGCTGGTGAGCACCGCTCCCAGCTCCTTCTGGAAGGACGTGTAGGTAGTCTGCATCATGGATTTTCGGGCAAAGAGCAGACAGACGATGCTGAGCCCGATCAGTATGGCTCCGGTGACGGCGGAGCAGAAAAAGGTCATCTGTCGGTGTAATCTGCGGAACATGCGGTTTCCTCCATTATTGAACGGTGCTCATTTTACTGCAGCCGGTATCCGACTCCCCGCACCGTCTCAAGAACTGCGGTGCTTTTCACCTGCTTTAGCCGTTTGCGGACAAAATGTATGTAGGTATCCAGGTTGCTCTCCTCCACCGGTGCGTCGCTGCCCCAGACTCTGGAGAGAAGGACGAGCCTTGGGAGAACCTTCCCGGGATTCTGCAAAAAGACCTCAAGCAGATGTCCCTCTCTTCCGGAGAGCTGCAGGCTGCCGCCGGGGCCGGAGAGCTCCCGCAGCAGCTTCTCATAGGAAATATCGGCGTAGGAAAAGCGGTTGTCGTCGTCGTAGCTGCCGATTCGTCTGCCCAGGGAGCGGATGCGGGCGGAGAGCTCCTCGAACTCGAAGGGCTTTACCAGATAGTCGTCCGCGCCGCAGTCCAGCCCCTCAATGCGGTCGTACAGCTCCCCCAGGGCGGTGATCATAATGACGGGAGTTCTGACGCCCCGCTCTCTGGCTTTTTTGAGAACGAGCAGGCCGTTCATCGTCGGCAGCTTCCGGTCCAGCAGCACCAGATCGTATGCATCCTGCAAAAACAGCTCCAGCCCGTCGCGCCCGTCGGTACACACGGTCACCTCGTGGTGCTCCCGCTCAAGCTGAAAGCGGGTCATCTCACAGAGACTGCTGTCGTCTTCGATCAGTAGTATCTTCATAATAATCTCCATTCCTGATACGGTAAAAATATTTCGCAAGACTTAGTATAGCAGATTCGACTTAAAAAATCCTTTAAATTTTACTGCAAATTTAAGACCGGCTTAAAGAAAATTTTAAGAAGGCTCTGGTATGATAATGGAAAATCAAGGATAAAGGAGATGGAACGAATCATGAGAAAATTTAAAAGAATAGTGAGCGGACTGTGCATGCTGCTTCTTTCGGCGCTTATGCTGCCGGGCTGCGGAGGGCCGGAAGGCAGCGAGGGAGAGAGCTACGGCACGCAGAGGGCAGAAGGGACGGACATAAATCCGCAGGGAGGCGCAAAGGGGCGGTTTCTTGAGACGGAGCTTGCGATGCCGGAGCACATCAGTCAGGTGCTGGGCGTAAGAAAATGCGAGGACGGCTCCATCGTGCTGTTCGGGTACGATGAAAACCAGATAACGCTCTACCGGGCGATCTCAGAAAATCAGGGGCAGGACTGGGTGGAGACCTCCCTGGAATTCGGCGTTTACCGGCTTGCGGCCGTCGGAGAGGACGGCTCGGCGGCACTGCTCGGCTACGGCATGTCGGAGGACGACCGGGACGTGTTTTTGGTGGACCCGGAGGGAAAGACATCCTACGTGCACCTGAATATGTCGGAGGTGAGCGGGTACGGGGAAATGTCCAACCAGATTCTGTCGGCGGCTTACACGGCCGGAAAGCTGTTTGTGGTGGATTTAAGTCAGAAAATCTATGAGGTGGATCTGACCGGAAGCACCACGGTGGGCAGCATGAGGGAATTTACAAAGGCGATCGCCGAGGATGTTCATGATATTCTTCCGTTAAACGGCAGGCTTGCGGCGCTTACGTCAAACGGAGTGCGGTTTTTAAACACGGATGACGGCACCCTCTGCGAGGAGGATGAGGTGCTGACGCAGGCTCTTGGCGTGGTGGAAAACAACACGGATTCTGCGCAGTTTTCGGTGATTCCCACCGCCGGAGGAAGCGGAGACGAAATCTATTTTGCAAATCACGACGGCATTTTTTATCACCGAAACGGCGCAAGCACCGTGGAGCAGCTTGCAAACGGCGAGCTTTTGAGTATCGGGGATGCCAGCGTGACCTTTCGGGAGCTGTCCTGGTTTGACGACGAGCATTTTGTGATTTTTGCCAACGATTCCCTGGGGAACGAGCGGTGCTACCGCTATGTATTTGACGCCGAAGCTTCGGCAGTGCCGGAAAAACAGCTTACGGTATACGCCCTTGAGGATTCCACGGTGCTGCAGCAGCTTGTGGGCGCATTCCAGAAATCGCATCCGGACGTGTTTGTGAAGAAGAATATCGGCATGACAGGGGACGACAGCGTGACGGCGGAGGATGCGATCAAGACGTTAAACACCGAGATTATGGCGGGGAACGGTCCGGATGTGCTTGTGTTAGACGGCCTTCCGGCGGACAGCTACATTGAGAAGGGCATTCTTGCGGACATCGGCGATTACGTGACGGCTGCCGACGAGGCGGAAGGACTGTTCACCAATATCACGGACGCTTACCGAAAGGACGGCGCGCTCTATCAGGTACCCCTGCGGTTTTTCTTTGCGGGGCTGGAGTGGGACGAGGAAGTGGGACCGATTGCTGGTACGCCAGCGCAGACGGCGGCCAGGATCGAGAGCTTAAAGGACGGGAACGGTCCGGTTTTGACGCCGGTTTCTGCGGAGGTATTTCTGTATGCCTTTTATGACGCCTGCAGCGCTTCCTTCAGGACGGAGAGCGGAATCGACGAGCCGGCGCTGGGGGAGAGTCTTAAGGCGGCAAAAACGCTGTACGATCTGGACGGCTACGAGGAGAGCGAGCGCTTCTCTTACGGCGGTTTCGGTCCGTTCATGTATCAGGGGCAGAATATTTACGGAACCATCTCTCAGGGAAGCATGGGGCGTATCAGCGGGCAGGCAAAGGTGAGCGTCGGAACGTACTCCGGTGTGGACGAGGTGTGCAATCTCTACGGCATTGAGAACAGCCGGGCGGGAAGCTTTGGTCTGCTCTGCGGGGAAGAGAACCGGGCGTTTGTCCCGTTTTTGAGTCTGGGGCTTGCCTCACAGGCGAAGGACAGCGAGCTTGCACAGTCGTTTATTCAGATGGCGCTTACGGCCGAAGGGCAGAGTCAGATGACTGTCCATTTTTCCGTCAACCGAAAGGCTTATGAGAATGAGTGCAGAAACGTAAAGCCGTACTCGATCTCAACCTCCGGCGCGGACGGAGAGAGCTGCGGATACGAGGTAAAGCCCCTCAGCGAGGAGCAGATGCAGGAGCTTACCGCCATGCTGGAAAGTCTCAACACGCCGATGTGGAGCGACCGGGTGGTGCAGGAGCTTTTTATCGGCGAGGGCGTAAAGTATCTGCAGGGGCAGCAGTCCTTTGAGGACACGGTATCGGCCATAGCTAAGAAAGTACAGCTCTATGTCTCGGAGTAGAAGAAGGCGGGAAGCGCTCACCGGACTTACCTTTATGCTGCCGGGCCTTCTGGGAATCGCCGTGTTTTATCTCATACCCTTCGGGGATGTGGTGCGGCGCTCATTTCTGCAGATGTCCGGCGAAGCCTTCTGCGGAATGGACAATTACCGAACCGTGTTCAGCAACGCGGCATTTCGCCTGGCGGCCAAAAACACGGCGCGGTTTGTGCTGGTGTGCCTGCCCCTTCTGCTGGTGCTCTCGCTCCTGCTGGCGCTTCTGGCAAGCCGGTTTTCCGTGCGGCTCCTTACGGTGTTTAAGAGCGCGTTTCTTCTGCCGATGGCGATTCCCGCCGCGTCTGTTGTGCTGCTGTGGAGGCTTTTGTTCGATGTGAACGGCTTTGTGAACGGGGCGCTTCATGGGATGGGGATATCTTCTGTGGACTGGATGAACACCGGCGCGGCCTTTGCCGTGCTCGTGTTCAGCTATATATGGAAAAATCTCGGCTACACAATGATTCTGTGGCTGGCGGGGCTTGCGTCGGTGCCGAAGGAGGTATACGAGGCGGCGGCAATCGACGGGGCGAAAAGTGCGGCGCGGTTTTTTAAGATTACGCTGCCTTTGATTCGGCCGATGATTTTTACGATTGTTGTGATCTCCCTTCTCAATTCCTTTAAGGTGTTTCGGGAGGCGTATCTGGTGAGCGGAAACTATCCGCAGGAAAGTATTTATCTTTTGCAGCATCTGTTTAATAACTGGTTTCTGGATCTTTCGGTGGATAAGATGGCGGCGGGATCGGTGGTTCTTGCCCTTGTGATCGGATTGTTTGTGGGGATTCTTGCCCGCTGCTGGGAAGAGCGGTGAAAACAGGGGCCGCATGGAGAGGAGGAAATATGAGGAAAGCTGTGAAGCTGTTTTCTGCGGCGCTGCTGACCGTCTCTGGTCTTTTGACTGCGGCGCCTTTGTTTTTTCTGTTCTGCGGCAGCCTGATGGGGAGCGGGGAGCTCGGCACGTATCTGGGCCCGTATATTTATCACACAGACGGGTATGCCATGTGGCGGCTGTTTCCGCTGTATCCGACGCTCCGCAATCTGATCCGGCTCGTGCTGGATTCGCCGGAATTTTTTCATATGTTCTGGAACACCATGGCGGTGACGCTTGGGATACTGGCCGGGCAGTTTCTGTTTGGGCTTCCGGCTGCCTGGGGGCTTGCGCGCTATCCGGTTTTCGGGCGCAGGCTGTTTTATATGCTCTGTATTTTACTGATGATGCTGCCTTTTCAGGTGACGATGCTCTCAGCGTATCTGGTGTTAAACCGGCTGGGGCTTTTGGATACCCTCTGGGCGGTTATTGCGCCGGGCGCGTTTTCAACGTTTTCCGTATTTCTGATGTACCGGTTTTTCTGCGGGATACCGGAGGAGATTCTGGAGTCGGCGCGCATCGACGGGGCCGGGGAGTTTCAGATTTTTGTGAGGATCGGATTTCCGCTGGGGGCTTCCGGGATTCTCTCCGCATTTGTGCTGCAGTTTCTGGAGTGCTTTGGCATGATTGAGCAGCCCCTTGTATTTATTAAGAAGAAAAGCCTGTGGCCGCTGTCTTTGTATCTGCCAGAAATTGAGGCACAGCAGGCGGGCTTTGCGCTGTGCTGTTCCTTTGTGGCGCTGCTTCCGCCGCTTCTCGTGTTTGGGATGGGGCAGAAGTATCTGGAGGCGGGAATCACTGCGGGAGCAATCAGGGAGTAGCGAAAATCTTATTTTGCACATGGAGGGAAGAGATGGGAAAGTTGGGAAAAGCCTTTTTGTTTCTGATGCTTGTCATGCTGCTCTTAACCGGCGTCTCAAGGGCTGCTGCGGCATTTACGGTTGTCCAGGTGCAGGTGGAGCGGCCGAAGGCGGGAAAAATCGTCCACACGGTCACCGGGGAGGGCGTTGTGGAGCAGATGAGCGAGCAGCCGGTTTATGCGGTGGAATCCGTGCTGGTGTCGGAAATTCTGGTTCAGGAGGGGCAGACCGTGAAAAAGGGGGAGCTGCTGGCGCGGCTGGACATGGAGAGCATCCGCGGGCGGATGCAGGAGCTTTCGGACGATATGGAGACGCTGCGGCTTGAAAACGAGGAGCTTATCCTCATGCAGCAGAAGGAGCAGAAGGAAAAAAGCAGGGCGAAAACGAGAGCTTCGGAGGATTACGACAGCACGGTGGAGCAGGGAAAGCTTGACCGGGAGGCGGCCAGAAGGGCTGTGGAGGATGCCGAGCAGAAGGTGGCGGATGCGCTTAAGGAGGCGGAGGATGCTCTCTCGAAAAAAGAGGAGGAGCTTACAGCGCTTGTGGACGAGGCGAAACGGGCTTACGAGGAGGCCTGCGAGCTGGCGGAGGGCGAGATACTTGCGGCGAAGCGGGCGCTTGAGGACGCGCAGAAGGCATCGGGGGATGATTACAGTGTGAAAAAGCTGCAGCTTGAGATCAGCCAGACCAAAAGCGAGCTGTGGGAGCTGTACCGGAGGCGCAGGGAGGGGGAGGAGGGGCTGGATACCCAGATCCGGCAGCTTGAGGATGCGCTGGAGACGCTGCAGCTTGCGCTGAAAGAGCAGGAGAGTACGGACAAAAGGCAGGAGGAGGAGCGAAGCAGAGAGACAGCGCGAGCCCAGGAGGATTACGAGAATACGGTTGAACGGTGCGACCGGCTTGTGCAGATTGCCTTTGAGGCGCTCTCGGACGCGGAGGCTGCGCTGGAGGATTTCAGGCAAAGCGGAGCCGGAGAGGAGGACCCTGCCGTGAGGGCGGCAAGGAGCGCGCTGGAGGAGGCTCTGCGGCAGGAGGAGGAGCTGAATCAGAATCAGAAGAGGCAGGAGCTTCTGGCGAAGCGGGCCCTGGAGGATGCGTCGCCGGAAGCATCCGCTGACGTGACGGCCAGAAACCGCATACGGATGGAGGAGATAAGGCGGCAGATTTCGGCGCTTCGGAAGGCTCTTGGGGACAATGGTGAGATCCGGGTCAGGATGGATGCGACGGTGACGCAGGTAGCTGTGAGCGTGGGGCAGCGGACAGCAGACAGTGCGGCGTTTCTCGTCTCGGACACGTCGGGCGGGCAGCTTTTTACGACGACGGTGACAAGAGAGGACGCGGAGTTTGTGGCGGTGTCTGATCCGGTAGCGCTTGTGAGCGGCGGGAAGACGTACGAGGAGCTTTCGGTTCTCTCGCTCTCCACCAGGGAGGACGACACGGTGGAGGTGACGGTGTTTGTTCCGGAGGATACCATTGCGCCGGGAGCTTACGCCAGAATGGAGCTGGTGAAGCAGTCGCCGGAGTATGCGGTTACGGTGCCGCTTGCCGCGGTGCACACGGAGAACGGAAAGCATTTTGTCTATGTGATGGTGCCGGAGGAGTCCGTGCTGGGCGGACAGTTTGCGGCGCAGCGCATGGATGTGACGGTGGCGGAGAAAAACGGGCAGTACGCAGCCATATCGAACAGCAGCCTGACGAAGGAGAGCGACGTGATTGTCGTCTCCGACGGGATGATTTCTGACGGGGAGCGGGTGAGACTGCAGGAGGGAGCGGAATGAGGGAAATAAGACGTTGGTGCGTGAACGCTGTTATCCTTGCGTTTCTGCTGGGAGGCTCCTTTGGCTTTCACGTCAGGGCGCTGCAGGCAAAGCAGCAGGCCAGGGCAGTGTGGGGGAATGCGACGTATTTGCCGGATGTGCCGCTGTCCGCAGAGGAAGCACAGAAGCTTGGTGAAAAGGAGAGCGGTTTTTTGTTTGCCGTCTGGGGGGAGCTTTCCGGTGAGACGGTTTCGGACCCGGATATGGGGAGAAGGACGCAGACGGACGTGATTGTGTTTTACGGCTCGCCGGAGGCTGCCATTCCGACGGGAGCTGCGCTGTCAAAAGGCGATACGTCGGGCTGTCTGATCGGGGAGCAGACGGCCTGGGAGCTCTTTGGCAGCATCGGTGTGGTCGGAGAGGAGATCTGTATCGGGGGAGGGACAAGGACGATCCGCGGCGTAATCGGTATGCCGGGAAGCTGCGTTCTGGTTTTCGGAACCGGTGAGACGGCGGCAGACGGCGAAGAATGGGAGCGTCTGCGCTTTGATCGGGTTACAGCCTGCATAAACCAGGAGGCGGACAAAGAACAGTTCGCGCTGCAGCAGGGGCTGAATGCTTCCCTGCTTCGTCTGGATTATCTGCTGGATTTTGACTGGCTTGCGGAGCTGGTGCCCGGAAAGTGGTCGGATTTTTCCGGCTGGAAGAAAAATATAAAACAGAAGGAGCAGGATTTTGCGCTTCTGTCAGAGACTCAGATGCACAGTCCGGAGTTATACTATAAGGGGCAGTGCCGCCGGTACCGGCGGAGCCGTCTGTGCGGGATACTCTGTGCGGCGGTGGCAGCAGGGCAGATGTCCGCCTGCGTGTCCGGCCTGCGCCGCCGGAAGGAGCCCCTTTCTGAGTCGGAGTCAGGGATGGCGGAACGGTTTTCCTCAGGGGGCGGAATGCGTTTTGCTTCCATCTGGAACCACATCGGAAGATTTTTTACGGATGAGGCTTATTATCTGTTGAATAAACGGCTGAACAGGATTCCGAAGCAGCCGGGAGATGTTGTGCAGCCGCACAATAAGCAGCGTCAGAATTGATGCATTTTCATACGGTGTCACAGTGAAACCTCCCTTTGAATTTGTTAAAATATAGACAAATTCGAAAGGAGGAGTTGTTATGAACAACACAAAGAGCAACTTTGGAAAGTGGGGCTGGTCCATGATCGTCTACTGTGCCATCAGCTACTACATTTCCGCGGCGCTGTCGACGGATACGCTGAATTTTTATCCGGCGGTTTTTTCCGCGCTCAGAGGCTGGGGAGACGGTGCGGCGGACACGATGAACACCATGGCCGGGCTGGGGGGCTGGATCGGAATTGTGGCCGCGGTCATTTTCAGTGTGCTTGCGATTAAAGTGGGAAGCCGCTGGATGTCCGTAGTCGGAAATATTGTGACGGGTATTTTCTGCTTTATTTTTGCCCTCACCCAGAGCTTTACCGTGTTCTGCGCCATGATTATTCTCATGGTTGTGGTTTCCGGCGGCGTGCAGGTGAGCACGGTGCCGAACAATCTGATGAACGTGTGGTTTCCGAAAAAGAAGGGGCTTGCCCTCGGATGGGCGTCCATGGGTCTGCCGCTGTGCACGGCCACGATCATTCTGATTATGAACGCCTTTGTGGCGAAGCGTGGACCGGAGGGGATTGTGACCTTCTACATTATTTTCGGTGTTGTCAATAT
This sequence comes from uncultured Lachnospiraceae bacterium, assembly GCA_949740385.1. Lineage (GTDB taxonomy): Bacteria > Bacillota > Clostridia > Lachnospirales > Lachnospiraceae > Roseburia. Next base: position 5,012 of record CATJJD010000233.1, on the reverse strand, counting down.
TCTTTTTGGCATTGTGTCGATCTTCTGGTGCAAGAACACGCCGGAGGAGGTTGGCTGTATGCCGGACAACGAGGCGGTTGACCCGGCGGAGGCGAGACGGCAGAAGGAGGCGGATGAGCGGGCGGCTGCGGCGCTGACGACCAGGGCGGTCCTGACGGACAAAAACACCTGGCTGATCGGCTTCGGACTCGGTTTTATGTGGATGACGACGCTGGGGCTTGTGTCCAATTTTGTTCCGCGCCTGTCCATGTCCGGCGTCGACCCGAACCTTGCCATCAAAATGCTGACCCTTGCGGCGATTGCGGGCATTGTGGGCTCCTACATATGGGGACTGATCGATCAGAAGTTTACGACAAGAGTCGCTTCCATGATTTACGGCGTCTGGTATCTGATCGCGCTGCTCATTATGATCTTTATGAACGGCTCCATGCCGATGGTTCTTCTTGCGGCGCTGTTTGTCGGCGTCGGCATCGGCGGCATCGGCAACCTCATTCCGTCCATGATCGGCACCTGCTTCGGGCGGTTCGGATTTCTGCAGGCCAACAAGATCGTGACGCCGATCAACACGGTTGTCCGCTGCTCGGCGTTTATCGTGATCGGTGCGGTGGGCGCGGCGAATCTGCATGTGGCATACTGGATTTTCTTTGTGCTGAATCTGGTGGGAATCGGTATGATGTTTTTTATTAAGCCGAAGCAGCATTAATTTTTGACCGGTTTTTTGGACCTTATGGTAAAATTTTAGAAATTGTTTATGATCCTGTCACACAGCGTTCACATTTGGGCGGTAAGATAGAATCATCAAAAGGAGCTGTTGCGTTCTGTAGCGGGGTGCGGTCAGTTCCGACTAAATATAATCCGCGGGAAGCGGTTTTGCACGGGGGCTGTCGAAAGGGACAGCCCCTTTTTGAATCTCGAAAAGGAGCGGTATCCGCAGGCCCTGCGGGGCGGCAAATCTGTTTCCGTTACGGAGACGGTCCGCCTTCTTTTTGTTTTGCGGGTCACAAACAGAACATTTCCGGTCATGGAAATAGTAGAAGTGCCGACCGGTTTCTAGTATAATGAAAGTGCAAAATGCAACGGGAGGAGAGAATCATATCAGGAAAAATGTTTCGCTAAACAAAACGATTGTGCTGGCAATGGTCGTGCTCTACGGCATCCTGCTTGTTCTGCTCACCTGCATGGATCTGTTTCTGATCGGCAGCTATCAGAGAAACCGCCGCAGGGAGGAGGAGGAGCTTTTGAACCGCTATGCGGAGCAGCTTGGCGACGGAATGCGGGAAACCGGCACGATAATGCGCGGCATCTATGTGAACAACAACTATTTTAACAAGCTGGGAGGAGCGCTCTCGGAGCTGGAGGAATTCAATCAGGTCTACGAGCTGGACTATGAGCTGCGCAACCGGATTGAGGTGGAGGGAATGCCCCACGGCTACATTATTTACTACCACTCCAATGAAAAAATACGCTATTACGTGAACCAGTCCCTGATCGAGACAAAGGATATCCGGCTGCTGACAGAGCTGTGCCGTGCGCAGCTGGACGCCGGCAGCGGCCGCTGGCAGTGGCACTTTGCGGATATTGGCGGGAACCGGTACGGCATACTTGTGGAAAAAAGAGACCGCGCGGCCATGTGCATGATCTACGGCTTAAAACAGATTGAGAGCAGTCTGGAAACGGATCTTGCGAACGAGTCCGGGGGGAGCGTCTTTTTTGCGGATGACGGCGGGGTGTTCGGCTGCACGGCGGAGGAGCTGTACAAAAATATACAAAAGGAGGAGCTGAAAAGCTACGAGAATCATTTTCAGGGCTCCCTGGCGGGAAACGATATCTATGCCCGGAAAATAAACAACACCGGGCTGTGGATTTGCGTGGCCATTCCGGTGACGCTCTGGAGCTTCATGAACATCCCGCAGCTGATCCTTCTGTTTCTTACAGTCTCCTCGCTGTTTGGCATGTATCTGCTGTACCGCTACGCGAGGAAAGAGCTGATTCTGCCGCTTCGGGAAATGATTGGAGTGATGAAGCGGATTCAGGACGGGGACTGGGACGCCCACCCGGACAGGGAGACCAGGTTTGAGGAGCTGCAGAAGGTAAACACCGCAATGTCTGTCATGGTGTCGGAAATCAAGAAGCAGAAGCTGCTCTTTTACGAGCAGACCATCGAGAAGCAGAAGGCGCAGATGCAGTATCTGCAGCTGCAGCTAAAGCCTCACTTTTATCTCAACGGGTTAAAGACGCTGCAGGCCCTTGTCATGCGGGGGGACAGCGAGCGGCTGCAGGATCTGATTATCAATCTCTCCTGGCATCTGCGCTACCTGCTGCAGGCGGAGAAGGAGCTTGTACCTCTTGCGGCGGAGATCGAATATGTGAAAAATTATGCCAGGCTGCAGGGGTCTATGACGGGCCGGCTTCTCGACCTGGACTGGAAGGTGCAGGAGGGAATGCGGGGATGGCTTGTGCCCACGCTGTGCATCCAGACCTTTGTGGAAAACAGTTTTAAGTATGCAAAGGTGGGAAGCGTGGAGCGCAGGCTCGTCATCTGGATTACCGTAAACGAGCTGGAGACGGAGGACGGCTGTTTTCTGGATATCTGCATCCGGGATAACGGCGCAGGCTACCCGGCTCAGGTTCTGGAGGAGATAAACGACGAGCCGGCGGAGGACTGCGTGAGCGTGGGAATCAACAACCTGAAGCGCAGATGCAGGCTGCTTTACGGAGATCTGGTGCAGTACGGATTCTACAACGAGCCGGGCGCGGTCAGCGATCTTGTGCTGCCCTGGAGAAAGGGGATGGAAGGGCCGGAAAATGAACATACTGATTGTGGATGACCAGAGAGCCATCGTGGAGAGTCTCAGGGACGGGATTTCCTGGGAAAAGCTCGGAATTGACGAGGTATATACGGCGTGCAGCGCCAGGGAGGCGAAGCTTCTTCTCGTGAACTTTGACATTCAGATTCTGCTCACGGACATCGAGATGCCGGAGGAGGACGGGCTGTCGCTGTTTCGGTGGACGAGGGAGCGTTTTCCGGAGCTGGTGGGGATATTTCTCACGTCCCACGCGGAATTTTCCTACGCGCAGGATGCCATAAGCCTTGGGGGCATGGACTATATCCTGCAGCCGGCGCGCTACGGGGACGTGGAGCGGGTGCTGGAAAATGCGGTGAAAAAGGTGCTGCAGAATGCGAAAATCGACCGGCTTAAGCGGGTGACAAAGATGATCGGGCAGCAGCGGGACAGTCTGCTGGAGCTGCTTTTGGCCCGCATGAACAGCGGAAAGGAGCAGGAGAACGCGCAGCTGTTTTTTCAGCTTTGCGCCATGTTTCACATGGATTACAAAAGCTGTGTGTTCTGGCCGGTCTGGATTCAGGTTGTGCGCATTGCAAAGGCCAGCCGCTGGAAGGAGAGCTATCGGAAGATAGCCTTCGGCAACGTGCTGGAGGAGCTTTTGGCGGCTGCGGATGTGCAGGTGTGCGTTGCGGGCTGGGGTACGGAGGACTACCTGCTCTTTGCGGCGGCGGAGGAGGGAGCGCTTACGGCGGGTGAGTGGCGTCAGGGAATTTCGGAGCTGGCGGGATTTATCAATTCCCATATGGATTTTGCCATCGCCGTGTACCCGGACGGGGAGGCCATGCAGAATTTCCGCCCGGACCGGATTGAGGCGCTGCAGGAGAGACGGCGCTCTAACGTGCACAAAAAGGCGGAAATATTCTGGGAGGATGTGGAGGCTGACGCGGATTTTTCCGCCAACGAGGAGCGAATCCGGGCGGCGGTTGACTACATTAAAAATAACATCGGACGCAATCTCTCCCGGCTTGAGGTGGCCGACATGCTGCACCTGAACGAGGAATATTTCTCCCGGCTGTTTAAGAGGCACATGGGCTGCACCTTCAAGGACTACGAGACGGCGGAGCGGGTCAGCCAGGCAAAAAAGCTTCTGGAGTACTCCGGCTTTTCCATCAGCATCATTGCGTCAAAGGTGGGGTACGACAATTTTTCCCATTTCTCCCGGGTGTTTAAAAAGATGACCGGGCTTACGCCCCAGGAGTACCGGAAGCAGAAGCGGCTTGAGAAGGAAAAGTCACAAAAAAGCAAATGAGTCACAATAGAGCAAAATCAGCGATGTTCTTTTTGGAATTTCGAATTTCGAAGTCACAAAAAGAACATTTTTTGTCACGGAATTAGAAGAAACCGCAGCCTGTTTTTTCTACAATAAAGGTATCAGATTGGTTCAGTAAACAGCCGATGCAAAAGCTTTCGGCGGAACGGAGGGAAAGGATGAAAATGAGAAGGATACTTGGAGGCGTTCTGTCTGCCGCGATGGCTCTGTCGCTGGCAGCCTGCGGAGGAGGAGACGGCGGAAAGGGAACCGAAAAGGGCGGCGAAACAGGCGGCAATTCCGGAAAGAACGAGAACGTTGTGGTTGCGATTCCGACTATGTACGATCTGCCGGACGCATCGGAGGTGGAGTCCGCCATCAACGAGATCGCCGGTGAGCGCTACGGCGTAACGGTGACCTTAAGCTTTATTCCGATGGGAAACTGGCAGCAGCAGTCCAACCTTCTGCTGACCGGCGACGAGGTGGATGTGATCGCCTGCTTTATGACGCCTCTCACCACCTATGTGAAAAACGGGCAGCTGATGGAGCTGGACAGCTATGTGGCGAATGCGTCCGACGACTTTAAGGGCATCTGGTCCGACGAGGAGCTGCAGGGGACAACGGTGAACGGCCACATTTACGGCATTCCGAATCTGCGGAACTTCGGCAACTATTTCGGACTGGACGTGGACGAGGAGATTGCGGCGGAGTTCGGGCTTACCGACCGGCAGACCTGGACGATGGACGAGATCTCGGATTTTCTGTACAAGGTGCACGAGGCGTACCCGGACCGCTACGCCCTTGTGCCGCAGTCGGGGGCTACGATGGTGAACGGCTGGACCTGGGACGGCCTTGGCGACGGCAAATTTATCGGCGTTCTGCCTGACTGCGGACTGACGACGACGGTGCAGAATCTG
>CATJJD010000232.1 GCA_949740385.1 uncultured Lachnospiraceae bacterium | reverse complement strand
TATGGTTTTCTTGGCGGCATATCTCCGGGAGCCATCGGGATATTATCAGGATTCCCCTCGTTTTGGGAAATCATTTCAAGTTTTTTATCAACCTGATTTCCAACATAATAAATATTTAGAATGTTAATTGTTCCAAGCAACAGTAACAGCAATGCAGAAATTGCTGTCATTGCTGTTACAATAAACTTTCGCTGTAAAGTCTTAATCATGGGGCCACCTCAAGGGTATATCCTACATTACGCTTGGCAGTAATGGCAACATTGGCATCAAGAGCCGCCAAACGCTTTCGGAGATATGAAATATATACCCAAACAGTTCCAAGCTCGGCATTGGCGTCATAACCCCACACCTTAACAAGCAAGTCCTCACTTGATAAATAAATGCCTTGATTGAGCATAAATATTTCCATAAGCTGATATTCGAGTCTGGGCAAAACAAAGGACTGCTTCCCGTTTGAAAGCTCGTAGCTTTGCCTGTTGAGAGAAATGTTGCCGCATTTTAAAATGTCCGGTGTAAAAGCTTCCCTGCGGCGCAGCATTGCACGGACACGGGCAAGAAGCTCCCCCATTGCAAAAGGCTTGGGAAGGTAATCGTCAGCCCCCAGATCCAGTCCCGTAATTCTGTCCTCAACCTCTGACTTTGCTGTGAGCAGCAGCACCGGAGTATTGATGCCCTTTTGCCGAAGGGCTTTCAGCACCTCAAAACCATCTCTCTCTGGCATCATAATATCTAAAATAATGCCATCATACGATTCAGCCAAGGCATAATCCAAAGCTTCTCTCCCGTCATAAACGGCATCCACTATATATTTATGATAAGTAAGAATATCCACTACGGCTTCCGACATACTTTTTTTCATCTTCTGCGTACAAAAGCTTCATGATCCTCTCCAGTCTGTTTCATATTAAGCAGCAATCATTTCGTTTTAGCCCAAAGATACTGCGCTTATGATCTGCGCGCCAAAATAATCGCTCACTGCCTCGTCTCTTTCCATTTCTCGAGCGCGGCAATGTTCGGCGGTGAGATTTTCTCCGGAATATCGCAGACGTCAAAAAACGCAAGCTCTGCAACCTCCGACTCCTGCGGCCGCAGCTCTCCCGAATACTCTCTGCACACAAACACAATGTCCACCGTGGAGACCTCGTCGCCGTTCGGGTACACATAGTGGGTCTCCTTTCCCGAAAACACCCCGAACAGCTCCAGCCTGTGGGCCGTAAGGCCCGTCTCCTCAAAGAGCTCCCTCTTTGCGGCGTCCTCCACCCGCTCGTCCAGTTCTGCCGAGCCCCCCGCATATCCCCAGCACAGATTGTCCTTCCGAAGCTGCAGAAGAATCTGCCCCTTCTCATTCTCCACAATAACGCTGGCGCCCACCTGCATAAGCGGCCGCTTTCCCACAATTTTTCTAAGATCCATAATATATGACATTTCATTACCCCCGAATGTGAAAACCCGTCCTGTCGTCCTGTTCATTATACTAAAGCGGCGCACGCTTTTCAATCCGGAAAATTCCCCTCGTTATTCTTGTATTCCGCGCCGTGTTACAATCATCCCAGACCGCCTTATTCACCGCAAAAAGGTATCTGGCATGACAGAGTCCGTTTCACCGAGACGGCTGCCGGCAGGGCCATAAAAGCTCTGCCGGCAGCCGTCTTTCTCACTGCTCGATTATAACGTCTGCGTGTGCACCGTGACTGTGCCCACAATACCGCTCGGCTTCACCGCCGCAAATTCCGGTCCGAAGAACGATCTTCCCCCGGTAATTCCATGCACAAGTCTCTCCAGATTAGTGCGGCACTCAAATCGAATCTCATTTTGCCCCTCCCGGATGAGCTCCGAGACATCAAACCGGTAAGGCGGACAGATCCGCTCTCCCGCATAGGCTCCGTTGACCCACAGCTCCAGCGACTCCCAGGCATCCTCCGCGCAGATCTGACAGCTTCCCGCCCGCTCCTTCAGCTCAAACGTATTCTCGTAGCGGATGACGCCGGACCAGTTTTCCTTAAAAAGATTGATATTTTGCAGCTCCTCCAGCCGGATTTCATCGGCAAATTCCGGATAATTTTCGTTCAGACAGAAGGAAACACGCCACGCTCCGTCAATTTCCGCAGAAATTTCTTCCGAAAAACGCCTGATTTCCACCGCCTTCTCCCTAAGCGCTTTAAGCTCTCTCTCCCCCTTCGGGACAACGAGCACCAGCATCTCAAACGCGTGAATATCCACGTCAACCGCAAGCCCCTCCCCTGTCACCCGGGAGGAAACCGGACTGAGCCGGTTGGAAAAAGCGTCGTATCCGAACACCGCCGCCGCATCTCCCAGGTCAGAGAAGCACACCGTACCCCGGTAGGAGCCGGATACGCCCTCGTTGTTTATGAGCAGATAATCCTCCTTCTCCTGACAGTAATGATAAACCTGAATCTCCGGATTTTCCGGCGTCAGCGACACCTTTTTCAGGGAAGCCCCCGCCAGCTCGCCCGGGATTTCCTCCAGTGAAACCGGCTCATACGCCCCGGCAAGCTTATCCGGCACGCGCTCCGCAAACAGTATTCGCACGCGCCCGTCATTGGCCTTAATGAACGCAAGCGTCTCATCGGTCACATAGGAAAGCCCCGGGACAACAAGCGCAGAGAACACATGGCCGTTAATGTGAAGGCCCTCCTCATCCACAAAGGAATCGAACTCCGCCGGAGTCCGGAACACGTCCGCCGGAATAAAGTCAAAGTCGATCTGGGCATCGTCCAGAAAACGCGCCGCCTTCCCCATCTCGATGTACGCCTGCCCGGACCACTCCGCCTCCGCGTGGTACAATACCGCAGCATTCACCGCATGGCTTCCGCCGTCAATCAGATGACAGAGCCGGTTCGTGTACTTCATAAGAGTGCCGAAAGGCTTGTACAGCGGATTTTTCCCGTGGGCGTAAAAGTGCGGCGGGCAGTCGGAATCCGGGAACTCCTTCGGCGAAAAAGCGTGGGGCACATAGCGGTTTATGCCTCTTGCCAGCAGGTGGTCCACCTCGTATTTCATCAGCCTTGTGCCCTCGTCCCAGCCGTATGCGCCAAAGGTCTCGCACATTGTTACGCCATGTTTTTTCGGGTCGATGTCGGCCAGAGATGTACCCAGCTTTCCCAGCTCGTGGTGATAAAACTCGCCGTCCGCCGCCGTGCCCGTAAACGCAAGATGGCTTCGGTTTGCTCCCCCGATCGTAATCTGTCCGCCGATATTGTCAACGCCGGACCAGTCCTGCCCCCACAGCGCCCGGAAAAAATGTCCCTGGGAGGCGGCCAGGTTCGGGGAGGCGTCGCAGTCCTCCACGATGTGTCCGATGTACTTCAAATTGTGCCGGCGGCACCACTCTCCCATCTGCTCTCCGAAATTTTTCCGGCACAGGTTCGATACGATGTCCATGTATCCGACCCGCACATCCGCCGTAAAAGCATCGCTTTTTGCCGTGTTCCACAGCGCTGGAATTTTCGTCCGGTAGTCGGCCCCAAACCGCGCTTCCATGAGAGCCGGCATCTCCTCGCTCCACGGAAGGGGCATATCGGGATTTCCGATGCGTCCGGCGTCCGCAGAGTAGGACAAGACATTTCCCACCTCCGGCTCATCCGAGAAAAATCCGAGAATGGTCTTTCCGAATTCCTCCTCGTAGCGCGCCCGGTGAGGCTCGTAGCAGTTGTCAATCTGAACCCTGCATGACTCCCTGGAGAGGAAATTCACCGAGCCGCCTCTTCCGCCTCCCTTATGGGTCTCGTAGATGACAAACAGCCGATAAGACCCTTCTGGCACATCCCAGATCAGCCGGCCGTTCTCCACCTGATCCGTCAGGTCGATCAGCTCGTCCATATGGTACATGTCCCCGAATTTGCCGTCCAGGCGGCCCGCAACCACTGCAATCAGCCTTTCGGGGTCCGTGTACTCCCGCTCATCCGGCTGCACAAAGGGGTGGCTGCCTCCCTTAAAAGGATTTTTGTAGTAGTGGGCCATCGTCTCAATGTCAGTGGTCACCTGCTTCACCGGCCCGGTGATGTCGACAATGTTGTAGTTCAGGTACGTTTTCTGGAGACGGTCCGGCTGCTCTGCCATCCTTCCCGCTGCCTGCCCGCTTGGAAAATGGGCATCGTCCAGAATCCAGATTTTCATGCCCAGCTTCTTCGCCTCGTCCATAATAATGTCGAAATCCCGAAACCACGTCTCCCCCGCAAAATCCGGGTGCGGTCTCGCCTCCAGGCACACCTCCCGGATATTTGCATTATAAATGCAGTTCATGTACTCCCGCAGCACCGCCGCGCTCTCGCCGTGCTGCCAGAAAAACGGAAGTATGTAGCTGCCCTCCGCCCCGTTTAAATTGTCCAGAACTCTCATATCCGCCATTCTTTTCCTCCTCGCATCGTTCTCGGACCGCTCCGCATTATCCGCAGCAATTCCGATTTGTAAAATTTTGCCCGGTTTTCTGTCCATCCGAGTCCCCATTTCTCCTTTCACCTCTGAAGCTAACCACAATTATATAACAATTCCGGCATTTCTTCTTGTATATCAATTACTTATTCTCCGATTCCAACCGGTAAATTCTTGACATTCTGCACCGAAAATAATACAATACCATTCAGCTGCGGAGGAATCATTATGGAGCCTGAAAAAATAAAAAACCGCCCTCTCACCGAGGACGAGCTTTTCTATAAAAAATTATATTTATCGTCCGATCCCCGGTTCTGGAGTCGGCCGATGACCGCCCTGGAATACCGGACATATGTGGAAGCCGGGGCTATATCCGCCCTTCCCAACGATCATTATCTGACCGGGTCAAAAGACAAAATGGGAAACACGATAAACGATATAGCCGGCAGCTCCAATGTGACGATCACGCTGCATCCCCGCTACAGCTGCCCGGTTCTCCACAACCATGAGTACATCGAGATCATCTATGTCGCCGCGGGAAGCTGCGACAATCATTTCACGGCGGGCGCACTGTCCATGAAGGAGGGCGACCTCTGTATCATGTCGCCCTTTGCCGTCCACGCCGTCTCCTGTCTCAACGACGAAAGCTGCATCATCAATATTATGGTCAGCAGACGGTTTTTTGACCGGAATTTTCTTTCCGCCATCATGAGCGGAAAGACAGTGGCGGATTTTCTTGAAGAAATCCTTTACCACCGCACCTCCACTCCCTATATCCTGTTTCCCACCGGTCAGGACCCCTGGCTTACGGAGCTGGCCCGCCGGATGATCACCGAGACAAGACTCCGGCGGCAGGCCTTCGAGTACTCCGTCAGCCTGCTGGCCAGCTCCTTCCTCATCCATCTCACAAGAGAGTACGAGGCATGCGCCATGATTCCCGACCGGCAGCTGTTTGCGCCGAGCGATCTTATGATCGCCGTTTTAAGCTACATCAGCGTCAACTATAACCGGACCTCCCTGGCGGAAATTTCGAAGTTTTTCGGATACTCCGAGTCCTATTTAAGCCGCTACATCCACAAAAATATCGGCAAATCCTTCGGCGCCATCGTCACGGAAATCCAGATGGAGCACGCCAGTAAGCTCCTTGCAGAGACTGACATGAGCTTCACCGAGATCGCCCTGGAGATCGGCTGCTTCGACTCCAGCCATCTCACCAAAAAGTACCGGGCCTTTTACGGGGAGACGCCCCGCCAGTACCGGGACCGGGTACGCTAAAACGCTGCGGTTATGCGCACGTCCGAAAGCCCCTGCGCCGACACGGTAAGCTCTGCCGTACTTCCTGCTTCGACCGCCCGAAGCACGGCCAGCGCACGGCCCCGGTAAGAGGTAAACTGCCCCGACGTGTAGTTCTCCTCCGTGACCGGGTTCGCCGAGCCAAAGGCCGAGAGCCTGGCGCCGCCGCTCACCTGCGCCGTCATCGGAAGGCTCGCATCCACCAGAGCGCCGTCCTGATCGACAATCTCGGCTGCCACGTAAGTATAACAGCCGACGCGCTCCGCAGACAGGCGGACCGCAGCAGGCGCTCCCGTTGTCCGAAGCTCGCCGCGGGAAACCTCCTCGCCGTTCCGATAGCTCACCGCCTCAAGTGTGCCCGGCTCGTATACCGTCTCAAACAGCGCGCTCTGCGGGAGCTTTCCGTCCTTCTCCACCGGCTTTCTTCCGACGCTGGCCCCGTTCAAAAACAGCTCCACCTCGTCGGCGCAGGAGAATACCACGACTTTCGCAGGATTTCCCTCCTGTCCCTCCCAGTTCCAGGTCTTTCGCACCGCCGTAAATCCCCACTTGCTGATTAACTCCACCCGGTTAAAATCCGCAGGATCATAAGAATAGACGAAGGTGGCAGTATTTCCCCAGACAACGCTGCGGTACTCGCCCTGCGGCAGAATATTTCCGTTAATGTCAATGTCCGCGTCATTTGCCAGCCGCCACGGATACGCGGAGCTGTGGGACATCAGGCCGTAAGGGCCCATTTTGACGCGGGGATCGTCCGGCTCCACCGCGATGGCCCTGCCGATTCCGGCCTCCCCGATATAGTCCGCCGCCGTCCAGGTGAAATCTCCGATTACGTAAGGCAGGCGCATGACGAGAGGCCAGCGGAAGCCGATCTCGTTCGGATAGTTCTCCGACCCCAGCATCACCCGGTCCGGGTACATCCCGTGATCCCTCTCGTATCTGTCCTCCTGATAATTGTAGCCGACAATATCCAGCCCGTTGACAAACGGCTCGGTGCAGCTCTCCCAGAACGTATCGTCTGCTCCGCCGAAGTCCACGTTCTGGACGTCCGCCTCGCCGCTCATCGCCGCCGTAAAGGATTTTAAATTCTCCTCCATCAGCGCGTCGTCCAGCCCGCTCCAGAAGGAGCAGACACCGTTTGAGACCGGACGGCTTGCGTCCATGCGTCTTGCAAATTCCGCCAGCCGGTTGGCCAGCACATAGCCGTTGTTTAAGCCGCCCCGCTCGGTGATCTCGTTTCCGGTGGACCAGATAATGACCGCCGGACAGCTTCTGTCCCGCCGCATGAATGCGCTAAGATCCCGCTCCCAGTCGGTGTCAAAATACTGGTTGTAATCCCCCGGTCTTTTTCCCATGCCCCAGACGTCGAAGGCCTCGTCGAACACGTACATGCCCAGGCGGCAGCAGGCCTCCATCAGCGCGGCGGACGGCGGATTGTGGGTCGTGCGGATGGCGTTGAAGCCGATCTCCTTGAGTTTTCTGAGCTTGCGCTCCTCGATCTCCAGGGTAGATACGATGCCGAGAATGCCGTTGTCGTGGTGCAGACAGCCGCCCTTAAGCTTCGTCACCTTCCCGTTGATGCGCAGCCCGTGGACCGCGTCCGCCGTAACCGTCCGTATGCCAAAGAGCACGTCCGTCTCATCCACAGTCCCGTTTTCCGCCAAAATCGCGTGGGTTTTAAAGGTTCCGGTCTCCGTCACTCTTGCATGGAGCCGGTAGAGCGCAGGCTCCTCGGCGCTCCACAGCTCCGGAGACTCCACCGAGAGGGCAACTCTTGCCACCCCGGATTCGCGGCCCTGCACCTGAATGACGGTGCTGCGGGAAACAACCGTCTCGCCGCTTCCGTCTTTTGTCAGGTAAACCTCCACCTTTGCCAGCCGGTTGCCGCTGTTTGCGTTATGCACCTCCACCTCCGTCTGCAGAAATGCGTAAGCCGCCGTACCGTCCTTTCGGTACTCGATCTCCTTCGTCCAGCCGTAGATGCCGTCCTCCGCCACATGCAGCTTCGGCGTATGCACAAGCTCCACCGGGCGGTAAATGCCTGCGCCGGAATACCAGCGGCTGTTTGGCTGCTGGCTCGGGTTCACCGTAACCGTCACGCTGTTTTCCTCACCGCAGTACACATAGTCCGTGATGTCCGCAAAAAACGGCGCGTAGCCGTAGTGCTGCAGCACGACCCGGCTCCCGTTGACCTCCACCGTGGCGTTCATCATTACGCCGTCGAACTTTAAGCCGATGCGGTCGTTCTCCCACTCCGCCGGAATCAGAATCATTTTCCGGTACCAGGCCACGCCGGCGTTATAAAAGCCCATGGCCCCTCCGCCCGGCGCATCCTCCGTCACATCGTTTTCGATCATGTAGTCGTGGGGAAGCTCCACAATTTCCGGCTCCTTTTTCCCGGTGGAAAACGGGCTCCTCTCTCCCCTGCAAAACTCCCAACCCCCGTTGATACTCTGATTTCTCATCGTCTCCTCCTTTTTTGCAATGTCAGGTTCGTTTTTCCTTATATATACCATCATATTCCGTCCAGAGACTCATGACAAGGACGAAAAAATCGGTTATAATACAAAAGAGGAACGAAACGCACGACAGAGAAAGGAAATGGCATGACAAATTTTCAGACAATTCAGGAGAGAGCCGCATACGTCCGGGCCCATGCGCTGTCTGCCCCAGCCTCCCGGCGCACGGCAGCCGCGGCGGCTGCCGCAAAAGAGGAGGACTGCTCTTTTCCGCCGTCCCCTGCTGCCGCAAACCGGCTGCCCGAAACCGACTTTCAGACACTCTTAACCGTTTACGGCCAGGACGGCGCAGAATTCAGCATCAGCCCGCTGGGGGAGCGCCGCGTAAAGCGGGCGCTCCCCCGCAGAGGCTGGTTTCACAGACATGAATTTGTAGAGCTTCTGTACGTGATCGAGGGCAGCTTCGATCAGATTCTGCTGGGCGAGCGCCGCCGTTTCCCTGCGGGCACATTTGTCGTCACCGACCAGAACTGCGAGCATTCCGACTATATTGAGGCCGTCGACGCCGCCGTTCTCTTTCTGCAGATCCGGGCGGAATACCTGGACGGGCTTCTCTACAGCTACCCGCAGACCGACGAGCTGCACCGCTTTCTTCTGCACGCGCTGTGCCAGCAGAAACGGGAGCAGAGCTTTCTCGAGTTAAGCTATGCGCCGTCCGGCAGAGCCTGCGGCGGCCGCGATCCCCAGACGTCCGTCCTTCTCGAACAGCTGGTGAACGAGGATCTGCTGCGCCTTCCCGGCAGCGAGCACGTCCGGCGCGGGCTGCTCATCCGGCTGCTGCAGCGGCTGTGCACGGACTACACCAGCGTCAGACACCGCAGCAGTCAGGAGGGCAACGAAAAAGCGCTCCTCTACGAGCTGGAGCGCTATATCCGGCTGCACGACGCGGACGTGACGGCCCGCGGTCTTGAGCAGATCTTCCACTATCACCGCAATTATTTCAACCTGATTCTGCAGAAATACCGCGGGCAGACCTTCAAAAAATACCTGCAGAGCGTCCGACTTGACCACGCCCGCCAGCTTCTCTCGGAAACCACCCTCCCCATCCGGCAGATCGCCCTTCTGGTGGGCTACGAAAATACCGGCTATTTCTACCGGCTGTTTCGGGAGCGGTTCGGCGTGCCGCCGCGGGATGTGAGGGAGTAGCGGGGGCTTCCCTGCCTTTCTCCAGCGTCACAAAACCGCAGGCTGACGGCCGCTGCCGAAAAGCTTGTTAAAACCGGCCGTCCCATCCTGCAGATTGCGTAGGATCAGATACCGCATCCATAAGGAATAAAAACCGGTTGTCAAATTTCAGATGCCTGCTATAATAAATACATAACAAAAAACAGCAAACACAGTGGAGGAACATAATGAACACATTTGACACCTTATTCAGCCGCAGATCCGTGCGCAGCTACACCGGAGAGCCGGCATCCGAAAGCGACCTTGAAACCATCCTGAAAGCGGCCGACGCCTCACCCATCGCCATGGGCAAATACGAGGTCATGCATCTGACCGTCATTCAAAACAGAGAGCTGCTGGACAAAATCGACGCGGCCGGTGCAAAATTCTTTCAAAATCCCGACATGCATCCGCTCTACCACGCCCCTGCGCTTATTTTAGTTTCCACAAAAAAGCCGGAAAAGAACATGGAGAACGTTGCATATTCCAACGCGGCAATCATTGTCGAAAATATGGCAATCGCCGCCACCGCGCTGAATCTGGGAGCGTGCCATATATGGGGAGCCGCGGCGGCACTGTCCTTTGACGGGGAGCTTGTCTCGAAGCTCGGTCTGCCGGAGGGTTACGTTCCGTGCTGCGGCCTCACCGTCGGAAAAACCGACGAAGTATACTCCGCCCGCGAGATTCCATCCGACCGGATCAGCAAAAACCGTATTTAATTCAGCCCGTTACCGGCAAAATCAGCGGAGGTATTCCCACGAAACCTCCATGGAGGACGATCTGTTTGTCCAGCAGCTTCAGATCGCAGAATAAGATCAAAAAACCCCCTGCAGATGGCAGAAACACCACCCGCAGGGGTTGTCACTCACTTACCCTTTTTCAACAGCTACTCACCAACCCATCTACGGCAAAACCTCCCTCTCTCTTCTGTCCCTCTCAGCCCGCAGTCTCTCATTTTCCCCCTCGACATTCATCTGGGACAGCACCACAAGAATCACCACGTCGATGGCAAACGGCAGCCACAGATACATGACATGCAGCATATCCATACAGGACTTCGGCTGCACCGCCAGCATACCGTCAAAGCCCGAGAACTCCAGAAGCCAGCCCGCAATGGCCGTTCCAAGGCCCCCTCCCAGCTTCACGCCCAGCGACGTGCAGGAGTACATCGTGCCGTCCACGCGCTTCCCCCGGGTCAGGTACGTGTACTCGGAGCAGGAGGCGATCACCGCGTTCATATCTCCCTGCCAGGGTCCCTGCCCGAGAGCCGCCAGCGCGGTAAACGCCAGCATGAGAGGCACGCTCCCCATATAACCCGCGGCAACGACGCCGGCTCTGCCGAAAACCGCGATCATATAGCCCCGCATGTTGAGCCGGTACATGCCCTTCCACCGGCCCACCAGAGTCGGCGTAAACACCAGCGCCGCAATCAGCGGGATATTCACCGCCCAGGAGAACACACCGTAGAGATTCTCATTTTTCAGCACATAGGTCATATAGTAAATCCCGGCGTTGATCATCGCTCCGTAGAGCTGCTGCAGAATGTAGACGCCGCAGATCATCAGGTAAAATTTGTTGGCCACAAGCAGGCGAAACGCCTCGGCCAGCCCGATCCTCTCCTGCTGCACCTGCCTTCTTCCCTCCGTCTCCGAAAGCTCCTCGTCCGAAAGCTCCTTAACCGAGAAAACCGACAGCGTATTTACAAGCAGACCGATCAGTGCATACACAATCGCAACGGTCCGCCAGGCCCCCGCGCCGCCGCCGCAGGCCGCCACAAAGCCGATGGTCACAGATTGAATCAGAAGGCTTGTGGAAAAGGCGAATATAAACCGCCAGCTCCCCATCTGCACCCGCTCCTTGTTGTTCTTCGTCACAAGGGACGTGAGGGCGGAATATGCGATATTGTTCGCCGTGTAGAACACACCGTTTAACAGCGTGTAGGCGATAAAAAACCAGGCGTACTGCGCGGCCGCTCCCCAGCTCGTCGGCACCGCAAAGATCGCCGCAAGCGTCACCGCACAGCCGATGTAGCCGTAGAGCATCCACGGTCTGGCCTTCCCGAGCCTGCTTCTGGTCCGGTCGATCATGGCTCCGAAGAAAATGTCGGTGAAGCCGTCAAAAAGCTTGGACGCCGCAATGAGCGTCCCCACAATGCCGGCCGACAGCCCCACGGTGTTCGTCAGGTAAATCATGACGAAGGAGGACAGAAATGCGTACACCACATTGCCGGCGATGTCCCCGCTTCCGTAACCGATCTTATTGTACCACTTCAGATAATACCTTTCCTCCATAAGCCGCTACTCCTTTCCTCTGATCGTTGTCCCCCTCACAAAAGGAACGAGACGAAACGTAAAACAAAACTGCTCCTCATCGAAACGGTACTGCTGCGCCACCTCCGGCCCACAGCTGTTGGAGCCGATTCCGTTCTGTGCATAGTCGATGCACAAAACCGTGTGCTTCGATGGCTCCAGCTCAAAATTGTGCGCCTTCTCCTCCAGCTCCTCCTGAGAATAAACCGACGCGTTAAAAGAAAACCTCTGTTCGGACACCGCCGCAAGTCCGAACTGACCGTTTCCGATCTCCAGGTAATCGCAGTCGCAGTGGCTGCCGTTCTCCTGCGGCCGCAAATAGTCCTCGTGAAGCTCCGTCACATTTCCCCGGTAAAGCCCGTGGCTGGCGGCCCTTCGCTTGTCGCGGTAGCTCTCCGTCGGCCCCAGTCCGTAGTAGGAAACGTTGGAGAGATCCCTGTCCAAAAACATGCGGATGCCAAACCTTGGCAGCACCGGAAATTCCCCGTCCTTTACCACATCCAGGCACACCGTGACCGCGCCGCCGGCTTCTACGGTGTACACGGCCTTCACGTCCATGATCCGCTGGACGGCCGGGGCGGATATTGACATGGTGCTGACAATCTGCACCGCATCCCTCTCATGCCGCACCACGGTGTCGCAGGCTCTGGCCGATGCGTTCCGGTAGCCCGCCCGCTGCCATTCCCTTTTGATGTACATGTCGTTGTCCGTCGGCGCACGCCAGAGATTGATCTCCATGGGCCGGTTCAGATACTCCCGCCCGCAAAAGCAGATGCGCTCAAACATACCGGTTTTCCTGCTGTAAGTGTAAGTAAATCCCGTGCCCCTCACGATGACCCCGGTGTCCGACTCCGCCACGTCGATACATCCGCCGCAGCGTCCGGCATTCAGCCACTTCACCGCCGTCTGATTCCGGCAGTCCCCGCTTTCCAGCCGGATCTCGTCAAAGCCCAGAAGATGCCCCGCCGCCGCAAGAGGCGACCCGTGCAGCAGGCGGTAGAAAATTTTCAGGTAAGCGCTGCCCGCCCTCGGAGCCGACACATCCAGTATGACCGAAGCCTCACTGTGGGGCGGAACCGAAAATGCCGGCAGCTTTCCCCCCGCCGTGCAGACGCCGTCGCAGCTCACCTCGTAGCAGATTTCCACATAGTCCTTCAAATCCGTAAAATCCATGTAGTTTCGAATCCGAAGCGTCCCGGAAGCCCCGTCGTAGGAGACCACGCGGGCGGGTCTGTGAACATTTTTGAATTCCAGAAGTCCCGTATGAGGCACCCGGTTCGGCCCGACCAGCCCGTCCACGCAGAAATTGCCGTCGTGAATAAGCTCCCCGTGGTCGCCGCCGTACAGATACTTAAGCCTCCCCCGCTTCTTTCCGACCCCCGCCACCGCGTGGTCGCACCACTCCCAGACAAACCCGCCGCACATCCGCTCATCTTTGTGTACGATCTGAAAATAGTCCTCCAGATCTCCCGGGCCGTTTCCCATCGCATGGGCGTACTCCACCAGAAGAAACGGCTTTTTTGCGCCCTTTTCCAGGTAGTCCTCGATCTCCCAAATGGCCGGGTACATCCGGCTGTAGAGGTCCAGATTGGAGTAGTCGTACCGCCTGTCGCTGCGGTAGCGGGCGCTCTCATAGTGGGTGATTCTCTCCGGATCAGCCGCCTTTGTCCAGGCCAGCGCCCGCTCAAAATTGCAGCCGTAGGCGCTCTCGTTCCCCATGGACCAAAAGAGAATGCACGGCCGGTTTTTTTCCCGCTCCACCATCCGCTGTACCCGGTCCAGAATCGCCTCGCCCCACACCGGATCGTCGGCAATCCGCTCGTTCCAGCGCTTAAACCGGTCCGTCTCGCTGTCGTTTCGGTCGTAGAGCATGGCCGGCCCGTGGGCCTCGACGTCCGCCTCGTCCATCACCATAAAGCCATAGCGGTCGCAGAGCTGGTAGAACCAGGGCGCGTTGGGGTAATGGCTGGAGCGGATCGCGTTCACATTGTGCTGCTTCATCAGCATCAGATCCCGCAGGGCATGCTCGATTCCAACTACGCAGCCCGTCCGCGGGTCCGCGTCGTGGCGGTTAACGCCGTGCAGCTTAATCCTCTGCCCGTTCAGAAGAAGCGCCCCGTCCTTTATCTCAACCGTACGGATGCCGATCCAGTCGGTGATCACCTCGTCCTTTGTCTCCAGCACAAGAGTGTACAGATTCGGCTGCTCCGCGCTCCAGAGAAGCGGCTCCTTAATCTCCAGAAAAGTCCGCCCCTCCTCCACAAATGCGGACATAAGCAGCCTGTTCTGCGCCCCGTAAACGCTCACCCGCGTCTCCGCCGGAATATCCGTGTAAGTCACCGAAAGGTGCACCCTTGCCTTTTTTCCCTTAACCTCTGTCCTGACCCGGTAGTCAAAGACCGACTGAGCCGGCCGCTTCAGCAGGTACACGTCCCGGAAAATACCGCTCATGCGGAACTTGTCCTGATCCTCCAGATAGCTGCCGTCGCACCATTTCAGAACAAGAACCGCAAGGATGTTCTCCCCTTCCGAAAGGTGCTCAGTGACATCGAACTCGCTGGTGGCGTGGGACACCTGACTGTATCCCACGTATGTACCGTTGAGCCAGACGTAGAAGCAGGCGTCCACGCCCTCAAAATTCAGGTACGCCCGGGGCGCGCATTTTTCCCGGTGATACATAAAGGCGTGGAGATAAGCGCCGCACGGAACGTCCTGCGGAACAAGCGGCGGGTCAAAGGGAAACGGGTAGCGGATGTTGGTGTACTGGTGCCTGTCATAGCCCGCCGTCTGCCACACCCCCGGAACCCTTATGGAGCCGAAGTACGAGCTGTCAAAGTCCGGATCATAAAACCTCTCCTCCAGATCCCATATGCTGGCGTAATAGCGGAATTTCCAGTTTCCGTTCAGCATCTGCATCCGCGGGGACGCCTCCCTGTGCTCCGCCAGACAGTCCATCCTCTCCGGGGCCGGAATGTAATAGGCCCTGGACGGCATCGTATTCTCGTGCAGCATCCCCGGATCTTCATAATATTTCGGTACAATCACTGTAAAAACCCCTCCTTGTTTTTTCGTGATTTTATTGTACGATTCCGCCCCTGTAAAGTCCATAAACGCGATTGGACAAAACATGCACAAAATGATACAATAGAATCATAAAAACAAAAAGGAGGATCACACATGTATCTGAACTCGGGCTATCTGAACAATTCCCTCGTGGACTTCAAGGACAAATCCAGACCGCTGATTGTGGGAAGCTGCGGCACTTACCGGCTGTACACCCACCCGAAGCTGCCCACGTACCGGCCGAGAGGCAGGGTGGATTTCCAGATTCTCTACGTGGCGGCAGGAGCTGCACATTTTCACTTTGACCATGAAGAAAATGATACGGTAGTCACAGCCGGAAACCTGGTTGTCTACCGTCCGAAGGAATTTCAGAAATACGAGTACTACGCCGCGGATCAGACCCATGTGTACTGGGTTCATTTCACCGGCGGCGACGTGACAAATATTCTGAGAAGCTATGGAATCAAAGACGACATGCGCGTCTTATATGTGGGGACATCCCTGGAATACGAGCGCATATTCCGGCGCATGATTGCAGAGCTTCAGCGCTGCGCGCCAAACTATGAGGAAATGCTTGTGCTGCTTTTGCGCCATCTCTTTATACTGACCGGCCGGCAGCTGGCCAGACAGCGGATACTGAAAAACGAGTACCTGGACAGCGAGATGGACCTGGCCGCCCAGTACTTCAACGACAATTACAATACAGACATCAGCGTGGAGAGCTACGCCATGTCAAGAGGCATGAGCGTAAGCTGGTTCATCCGCAATTTCAAAGCCTTCACCGGCTTCACGCCCCTGCAGTACATCGTCTCCATACGCATGGCAAACGCGAAGGTACTTCTCGAGACCACCGCCTACACCGTGACAGAGATCGGGCGGATAGTAGGATACGACAATCCCCTCTATTTCAGCCGGATTTTCCGAAAACAGACCGGATTTTCCCCGTCCGAGTTCCGCCTGCTGTCCCGGTAGCGCTGCGGTTACTCCGTCAGCACATAACAGCCGTTCCACAGCACCGAGTCGTTCTCCACCGCAAGGAACGGCAGCTGCAGCGTCTTTCTGTGGTTCTCGGACTCGTCCAGCACCGTGCCGAGATTCACAAGCTCCTCGCCCCTCTCGGACTCCTGATTCTGCAGATACGTCTCCAGATAGCTGCCCACGTCGCTGGGCAGATTTTTCTCCGCCTCCATAAGGGCCCCCACGTCGTCGGTGACGCAGACGTAGACGTTCCGCGGAAAAAGGCCGCTCTCCTGCAGGTATTCGACAGTCTGGGAAAATGCCTCCCGGTTCTGCAGAAAAGCCTCCGAGAACACGAGAATCTTCAGATGGTTGTAGTCCGCCTTCTTGTCCAGCTCCTTTTTGTATTTCTCGTAAGCCTCCCGGAAGGTTTCGCCCGTCATCATCGGCGCGTCCACCTTCGACTCCTCCACATCCGTGTTGTCCTTCTGGCTCAGCTCCGGAAAGCCGCAGTCGAAGGCCACCTGCTCCCCGTCGCAGTCCACCAGAGCCATCATCGGAAAACAGCGGTTTTCCAGCTCCGCCGCGCTGCAGCCCAAAAGGGGCAGAGACCACAGCAGCACAGCGCCAAAAAGCCATCGCTTCACTCCCATATTTTTTCCCCCTGTTCTCACTTTTTCACCTTTCCCGCCGCATAGACAACGCCCGGCAGCAGCACAAGAAGCGGCATCCCCACATAGCAGATATAATTCAGATACACCATCGACCAGTCCGCCAGGTAAAACAGCTCCGCTGCGGCAAAGGTCAGCACCGAAGCTCCCCCGAGCCAGAAAATCCGCCCTCTGCCGGCCCCAAGATCCGTCTCCTCTTTGTCTGCCTGCTTTCCCTTCCCCATGAAGGCCCGCATAAGCAGCTCGGTTCCGTAAAACAGAAACAGATTTAACAGGGCAAACAGGGTGAAAAACCAGATGCCCAGCATAAAGGCGTCAAATCTTTTCAGAAAGCTGCTGCTCAGGTGAATGTTGCTCATCAGAGTCACCGCCGGGTAACGCATTGTCTTAAGCGCTCCGCCGCCGAAGCTGCCCAGCAGAATAAAATACATCACGGCCAGCACAGCTATCGCGGTCACAAGCGCCGAAAACACCGCGCCCAGCATTTTTTTCTCCTTCCCCGCCTCCACGTAGGCCGGAAAGAAGATCACCGCAAAAATCGGCATACAGCAGAAAAACACGAGCATGGCGCCCTTTGCCACAGAGGCTGGACTGCTCTCGAAGAACGGTCCGATATAGTCCCACTGCAGATCAAACGACGCGATCACAAACATGACCAGCAGGCCGATGCCGATCACCCAAAACAGCACCTCGTAAATGCGGGAGCGGCTCTCGATCCCCCCGTGCACCGCGTAGGCCGACACCAGAATAATCAGAAAAAGAATGAGCGAAAAGGACTCCTCCGGCACAAGCCCCCGCTTCATCACATCCGAGAAAATATACGCGCCAAACCCGGCCGTAAGCACCGCGTGAAGTCCGAGAAAAGCCAAAAACGCCCGCATCAGCCACGCCGGCAGCGCCCGCTCCATGTAGGCGGCAAAATCCGTCTTCATACCCACCACAATTTTGCCCAGATACAGAAGGTAGAGGGCGGCCAAAAGCCCGCCCAGCCCGATGGCCCACAGCCCGTCCCCCTCCGAGAAAAAGGCGAGCCTGGACGGGAGCACCAGAGTGCTCATCCCGATCAGGTCAAACACGAACAGGCGGTACACCTGCCGCACGGAAACCTTGTTGTTGCTTGCAAACATAACATAACCTCCAGCATTTGCTCCACATTGATTACCGGGATTTGCGGCGGAGCTTCACCCGCTCCTCCTCCCTCGCATAGATCGGCCGATGGGTCATCCGTCTGAGCGGCGCGCGCCAGATGGAATCCCGCTGATCCTTGTAGCCGGTTAAGTCCGCCCCCACAAAGGGCATCAGATACGGAATGCCGAAGCTCTTCAGCTTTGACAGATGGATAAGCACCGTAAAAAGCCCCAGCAGAAACCCGAAAAATCCCAGCCACGCGGAAACCACGATAATATAGAACTTCAGCAGCCGAAAGGCAAACGCAAACTCCTCGTTCGGAATCGAGAAGGAGCAGAGGGCCGTGAAAGCCACAGTGATCACCACAATAGGGCTCACCAGGTTGGCGTCCACCGCCGCCTGCCCGATAATCAGACCGCCCACAATGCCGATGGTGTTTCCCATGGCCCCGGGCAGCCGCACGCCGGCCTCCCTCAGCAGCTCAAAGGCCAGCTCCATCAATATCACCTCAAGGGCCGCCGGAAAGGGCACGCCGATGCGGGCCTCCCAGAAGGATAAAAGCAGCGGTGTCGGCAGAATCTGCGTGTGGAAATTGGTCACCGCCAGATACAGCCCCGGCATGGACATGGCAAAGAATGCCGCTATAAACCGAAGCGCCCGGGCAAAGGAGGCCACCTCAAACCGGTTGTAGTAGTCGTCGCTGGTCTTCACAAAGGAATTGAAGTCCGTCGGCAGTATGAGCGCCGTGGGCGAGTTGTCGCTCATCACAACCACCCTCCCCTCCAGCACCGCAAGAGCCGCCCGGTCGGGCCGCTGAGTCGTCTGAAACTGCGGAAAGGGCGAGTACCACTTGCGTTCCGCCAGCTGCTCGATGACGCCGCTGTCGAGTACCCCGTCGATCACATAATCCTCAATGCGCTTTTCCACCTCCGAAATCACTGACTCCTGAGCCAGATCTTCCATATAAATAAGATCCACCGCCGTGTGGGAACGCAGGCCCTGGCTGATCTCCTTCACCTTAAAGCGGGTGGACCTTACGCGCTTTCGAATCAGCGCCGTATTCATCTTGATGGAATCGGTAAAGCCCTCCTTCGAGCCCCGGATCACCTTCTCGGAGTCAGGCTCCTGTACCATGGCTCCCGGGTAGCCCTTGTCCGCGATCTTAAGCGCTTTGTCGTAGCCGTCCACAAAAAGAATCGCATCCCCCGTCAGCATCCCCGCCGCCGCGTCCTCGATATACATAAACGGCGTCACGTCCGAGATGCCCATGGCATTTTTATCCAGCACCTCGTTGATCTTCGCATCCTCCGTCTCCCCCAGATACGAAAGGGCCCGCCCAAGGGCCGTCGTCTGCAGCAGCATGTTGCTGACGGACACCTCGATATAGGCAACAAAGCACTCGCGCCTTCTGCCCTGCCCGAGTGCCATTTTTCTCATCTTAATATCCGCGCAGTCAGAAAAAAGCTTCTGGTACGCATCCATATTCACCTGTAAGCTTGTGGAAATTCTTGTTTTTGCATCACTCATCCGGTCTGTCTCCTGCATACACTTCTTCTGCTGTCTGCAGGCATACCCGCAGACGGCAATCTCGATTACTTTAGGATTGCCATTTTTGCCGGAAAAATACATGAACACTATTTTTCAGGCTCTTTTTCACAACAATCGACCGGTGATGCCTGCGCCCGGTTCTCTCCTGCTGGTTTAACGAATCTGCTATTATCTGGTATGACCGAATTAATATTTGAAATAAAGAAACACTATGAAAACAAAAGCATGGTAGAATGATAAAGAAAGACGCCGGAAGGACTGCTGGTGTATTTCAGACCGCAGCATATTTTGCGCGCAAAGAAAAAAGGTGCTGCTGCACCCGGGTCACAGCTCATCGGAGTATTCGAAGCGCTGCATCAAAAAACGGCGGGAAAACGCAGATAACGGCGCAAAAATCGCCTCGCCGGAGCAGAACATAAAAAACCTTGCCGGTACATCCGCAGATCCTCTGCGCACCTGCCCCCCGCGGTCACCGCTGCTGGCGGATCACTTCCTTCACCGCCCGCACCTGGTTTTCCACATGGGCGTGCATTGCCGCCGTCGCCCCTGCCGCGTCCCGGCTCCGGATGCAGGCGGCGATGGTTTCATGCTCCCTGATCAGATTCGGATAATTCTGCGGGTCCTTGATATACTCCACCCGGTACCGGTACACCTGCTCCCGCAGATTATTCAGCATCGTCACAAGCTTCGGATTGCCCGTGGCCTCGTATATAATATCGTGGAAACGCACGTCGGAATCCGCGATATTTCGGACGTCGCCGCTCTTCGTGCTGGCCTCAAAGGCCTCCTTCACCTCCACAAGCCGGCCAATCTGCCCGTCGGAAATCCGCTCGCAGGCCAGCCGCACCGCCAGCTCATCCAGTGCGTCTCTGATTTCCAGCACGTCCTCCATATCCTTTAAGGTCATCTTCGCGACCTCCGCCCCCCGTCTCGGCATTGTCACCGCAAGCCCCTCCTGCTCCAGCATGCGGATGGCCTCCCGGATCGGCGTGCGGCTCACCCCGAGCCTTGAGGCAAGCTGCAGCTCCATCAGCCGCTCGCCCGGCTTTAGATCGCCCTTGAGAATCGCCTCCCGCAGTGTATTGAACACCACATCCCGAAGAGGCAGATACGCATCCATATTTAATGTCAAATCGTCCGTCATAATTTCCTCCGCACCGCACAGCCCCGCCGGCCAACACGTTCTATCTGCGCCGATTGTTGTATATGGACGTCAGATAAATCTGTTTCGCCAGCCCGGATATGCGCATATCCTCAAGCGCTCTTCGCGCAGTTCCCTCATCCTCGAACAGCCCGAACACCGTAGGCCCGCTTCCGCTCATCAGCGCGGCCCGCGCCCCTTTTGCCCGCATCCGCTCCTTAATCTCGGCGATCACCGGATAGAGCGGCACTGTCACGGACTCCAGCACATTTCCCATATGCCTGCAGATGCCCTTCATGTTCCGGAACCGAATGTCCTTAAGCAGCTCGTCGATATTCGGGTGCACCGTATCCCGGTCCAGCTTAAGCCCACTGTACACAAGCTTCGTGGACACCGAAACCGGGGGCTTTGCGATCAGAACCGGACATTTGATCATCGGAGAAAGGGGCGTCAGCACCTCGCCGATCCCTTCCGCAAGGGCAGTGCCCCGCATCAGACAGTAGGGCACGTCCGCCCCCAGCTTAAGCCCCCGCTCCATCAGCTCCCTGCGGTTTAACCCCAGCTCAAACATCTGGTTCATGCCGTAGAGCGTCGCCGCGCCGTCGGTGCTGCCGCCGGCCATTCCCGCAGCCACCGGAATCCGCTTGGACAGCTCAACCGACACCCCCTCCCTTATCTCAAATTCCTTCATCAGCAAATCCGCCGCCCGATACACCAGATTGCTCTCATTCACCGGCAGAAACGGCAGATTCGTCCGAATCTTAATTCCCGGTTCCCTGGTCTTTCGAATATACAGCCGGTCGTAGAGATGGATGGTCTGCATGACCATCCGCACCTCGTGATAGCCGTCCGCTCGCTTTCCCGTCACATCCAGACCAAGATTGATTTTTGCAAGTGCCTTCAACGTAATTTCGTCCATTGTTTTCGGAGCCTGTCCCCTCCTGTATTCTGTATACAACGATTGTATCATATTTTGTACAATCCGGCAACAATTCTTCCGCACAAAATCCTGCAAAATGCAAGTAAGCCCAGGCATTTCGGCCCCGCTTTCCCCTACCATCCCGCCAGAAGCGCAACCCCGTATTCCTCCAGCCCACATCCCAGCAGCCGGATAATCTCCAGCTCGTCCTCCGCGTCGGTGACGGCGTTGTGGCTCTCCTGATACTGCATGTCATTGCTCAGCATCCGCAGCACGCTCTCCACGCCGTATCCCCGCTTAAGCCGTCCCGTCCGGCAGCAGTCCGCACAGGCCGGGATCGCCTTATTGTACTGCCGGTACGCCGCAAGCCGCATAATGTCGTACCACTCAAACTGCGCGTACTCCGGCAGATGCCTTTTGTCGAAGGCAGCGTTGTAGGCAAAAAGCTTTTTCACCCCATGCTCCTTAAGCCACAGGCGAATCTCCTTTAACGCCTGCCCGCGGTCCGTCACGCGGGCCCTTTTGTCGTCCGGACGCAGTTCATGTGCAAACAGCCCGCCCACCCGGTATTCCGGGTCAATAATGTAGTAGACGGAATCCGTCTTCTCAAATGTCTTCCCGTCCGCAATAACGACTCCGACGGACATAACCGCATCGTCCCAGTTCGTCTCCGTGTCGATTACCGCAAATTTATCCATAGTATATCACTCCTATTCTCTGCAGCTGCTCCCAAAGAAATACGTTGCAAAATAAATCACCGACGCAATAATCACAATCATCGGGCCGGTGGCCACGTTCGTGTAGTATGACAGAACAAGCCCCAGCACGCCGGAAAACATGGAAAAGATCACGGAAAACAGGTGATACTCCCGCATATTAGCCGCCAGATTGCGGGACGATGCCGCCGGCAGAATGAGAAGGGCGTTGATAATAAGAATGCCGACCCACTTGATGGAGAGCATAACGGTGAGGGCCACCAGCACCGCAAAGATGCTGTCCATCCACGCAACCGGAATCCGCCGGCTTCCCGCCAGCGTGCGGTGAATGCACAATGCGTTCAGCCAGTTAAAGCAGAGCAGCCAAAACACTGCTGTTATCACAAAAATTATAACAAGATATAATATTTCACTGTCTGTGATACTGAGTATATCCCCCACGAGAATGCTCGAGTACCGGCTGAAATTGCCGCCCTTTGAGAGAATCGCAAGTCCAACCGCCACCGAGCAGGACGAAAAGACCGAGATAACCGTGTCCGTGGACGCCGTGCCGCTTCGCTCAATCCGGTTGAGCAAAAGCGCAAAGACTACCGCAAAAACCACCATCGACAGGCTGGTATCCGCCACGCCGCACACAACACCCACCGCGATTCCCGTGAGAGCCGAATGCCCCAGCGCGTCCGAAAAATATGCCATTTTTTTGTTGACGATCATCGTCCCCATCACCCCGAAAAGCGGTGTGATAATCAGAATCGCAAGAAGCGCGCTGCGCATAAACCCGTAATTATGCCATGAAGTCCAGTCAATCAATCCATTCGCCTCCCTCCGCCGCCGGCTTTGCGTGCCAGCGCTCCTGGCTGCCTTCCATAAACACCCGCTCAAACTCCCGGCTGGAAAAAACCTCCCGGACGCTCCCCTGCTTAAGCACCGTCTGATCCAGGAGTACCACATGGTCGGCGAAGCGCCGCACATAGTCCAGATCATGGGAGATCAGTATAATCGCCAGATCGTAATGCTTCTTCAGGTAATTCATCGTATCGTAAAACAGCTCCATGCCGTTTTGATCAATGCCTGACACCGGCTCATCCAAAAGCAGAAGATTCGGCTCATCCATAATGGCCAGGGACAGAAGCACCCGCTGGAGCTGCCCGCCGGAGAGGTTGCACACCTGCCGGTCCAAAAGCTCCTCCGCCTCAAAAATGCGAAGCGCCTCCCGAATCCGCCTCTGCAGTCCGCGGCTTTTAGGCAGAAACACCGGATAGCGGGACTCAAAGCTGGCCAGCAGATCATATACGCTAACCGGCGTGTTTTTCTCGATATTGACGGACTGGGGCACATAGCCGATCTTCAGCCGCTGCATCCGGCCGTTTTTCGTGTCCCGAAACTCAATGTCCCCGCCGTGGCTCACATCGCCCAGCATTGCCCTCACAAGCGTCGATTTGCCCGCACCGTTTCTTCCGATCACGGCATTTAGCGACCCGCAGTGAATGTGCAGATTCACATCCCGCAAAACGATCTGCTCTCCGAAGCTCACACTCAGATGATTCACTTTGATACAGTGGAACCCGCATGGGGCGATAATTTTACGCATAGCCTTCTCCTGTCCTCTCATACCGGGTACAGCTTAACCGCAGCGGTTTGTCCGCAAAATGCGGACTCTGCGCCAGCCTGCTGTACATCTCATAGGGCTCTTTACCGTTTATAAACATTTCCATACCATATCCTCCCGGCATTCCGTCCCCCGCCGCGCGGTACTGCTCCAGGGTATCCGGCCGGAAACGAAGCGCACCCTCAAACACAGACTTCACCGCAGAAAATACTCCTCCAGCAAATCCAGGTTCCTCCCCATCCCCTCCAGATAGCTGTCCGCATCGTACTCTCCCCGGTTCAGAGGGTCCAGATACACAACCGACACCGGCGTCTCCTGCTGCACCGCCTCAGCCATCGCTCTCCCGTACAGCTCCTCCGCCAGAATCAGAGACGCCCCGTCCTGTTC
>CATJJD010000231.1 GCA_949740385.1 uncultured Lachnospiraceae bacterium | reverse complement strand
TCTTTAACTCAACGCGGTTCACTTTGATACCCCACGGGTCCGTTGCCACATCCAGCGTCGCCCGCATCTTCGTGTTGATCGTCTCACGGGATGTGAGCGTCTCGTCCAGCTCCAGATCGCCGATGATGTTTCGCAGCGTCGTGGCTGTCAGGTTCTCGATGGCCATGATCGGATTCTCCACGCCGTATGCATACAGCTTCGGGTCCGTGATCTGGAAATACACAACCGTATCAATCTGCATCGTTACGTTATCCTTCGTGATAACCGGCTGCGGCGGAAAATCCACCACCTGCTCCTTTAAGATCACGCGCTTTGCCACGCGGTCGATAAAAGGGACCTTAAAATGAAGTCCTACCGACCATGTGGTCAGGTAGCCTCCCAGACGCTCAATCACCATCGCGTGTGCCTGCGGCACAATTTTGATACAGCTTGTTACGATGATCAGCAAAACAATGATGACCACTGCAATCGCAATGATCGGACCAAAATCAGGCATTTTCTCTCCTCCTTATGCTTCCTGTCTACACCTTTCTACAATGAGCTTGACGCCGCTGATTTCGAGAACCCTCGCAAATTCTCCCTCCTCAATGACCTCATTATCATAACGTGAGCGCACTGTCCACTCCTGTCCCGTGACAACCGCCTTCCCGCTCTGATTGATGTTGGATACGCGCTCGGTTATCCGTATAACCTGCCCGATCGCCCGGTCCGCATTCGTCCTTTGCGTCCGGCTGTTGATAAACCGCTGCGCCCACGGCCTCGTCCCGATGAGCAGCCCCACGGCCACAGCCAGAAACAGAAATATCTGTACCGCAATGTTTGCTCCGCACACGGCAGCCAGCATCGCCGCAAAGGAACCTGCCGCAAACCAGATCGAGGTGAGCCCCACCGATACAAGCTCTCCCACAACGAACGCAATCGTAAGCAGCAGCCAGACAAATATCATGCCCCCGACAAAACTGAATAAGGTATACATAGTCATCCTCCCTTCTATCAGCTTATTTAACTCTATTGTAAGTTTTTATCTCTCACAATGCAAGAGGTTTGTAACAGATTTAGGCAATTATATTGCGCATTATATCAAAAATACTGTCGGGAAATTTTATTCGTCCGAAAGGTCGATGGGAATCAGAAACGCCTTTTCGTACCGCGAAAGCCCCGGCAGCTGCGGTCTTTTGACAGGCGCAGGCTCCCAGCCGTGCATCGTAACCGCCTTTTTGCAATGGACAGCTCCTCATCGATCGCCTCGCCCGTGTCCGCCGCCATAGAGGCGGAGAAGATTCCGGATCTCCGCCCCATCGTCCGCTACCAAAACCGTATAACTCGTGTGATCTCCTTTTTTATTCTCCTTTCACATCCGCCGGAGCCTCTCCGTCAGACTCGCAGAAGCTTAACGTTACCTTAAAAACGATTCCGTTTTCATATATCAAAAAACGAAGACCCAAAGGCCTTCGTTATTTGTTCCCTGCTGCAATTATTCGCAGACATAAGGCATCATCGCCAGATGACGCGCTCTCTTGATCGCAACCGTAAGTGCTCTCTGATGCTTCGCGCAGTTGCCCGTAATACGGCGAGGAAGGATCTTTCCTCTCTCGGAGATATATCTCTTTAACTTGTTGATATCCTTATAGTCAATGACATTATCTTTGCCGCAGAATACGCAAACCTTTTTTCTTCTGCGCATAGGTCTTCTCTTCATGGAAGAGCCTTCGCGATCCGATGTCTTATTGAAAGCCATGTCTGTTACCTCCTTCATATTCAGTAATGCTTCAAAAGCATATGCATCCTGTCTCTGCAGGATGACGATCAGTTAAATGGTAATTCTTCATCAATTCCGTCCGGGATATTCATGAAGCCGTCTCCGGCCGCCCCGCTCGGTGAAGGTGCGCTCATGCCGCCTCCGCTGTAGCCGCCGTCTCCGCCTCCGCTGGCGTTCTTGCTCTCCGCAAACTCGACGTTCTCCGCCACAACATCCGTGGTGTACACGCGCTGCCCGTCCTTGTTGGTGTAACTGCCGGTCTGAATCCGTCCCTCGAGAACGAACTTCGTCCCCTTGCGTCCGAACCGCTCCAGAAACTCCGCTGTACGCCCGAATGCGACACAGTTGATGAAATCCGCTGTCTGCTCGTCGCTGTCGCGGCGGAAACGACGGTCAACCGCAAGAGAAAATCTTGCAATCGCCGTGGAGCTCTCCCCCTGTGAATAGCGGATCTCCGCGTCTCTGGTCAGTCTTCCCATAAGAATTACTTTATTCATACATTCTCCTACTTTCTGTTCTTACGCCTCGTCCTTTTTCACACATAAGAAACGAAGAACATTGTCCATGATGCGGACATCCTGCTCAACTTCAGCCGGAACCTGCGATGCAGCGTCAAACTGAATGAAGTAGTAGAAGCCTTCCGACATATGACGAATCTCGTAAGCGAGCTTCTTTTTGCCCCACTCCTCAACTTCTGTAACAGTGCCGCCGGCGCGGGTAATGTAGTCCTTCGCCTTGTCAACCACTGCCGCTCTCGCATCGTCCTCGATCTTTGCGCTTACAACGAGCGCCAATTCATACTTGTTCATGCGAATTTTACCTCCTTTTGGTCTCTGGCCCGCACACAGTGCGAGCAAGGAAAATCAAATTATCAAATGATGTTATCACGAAAATATATGATAGCATGTTTCGCCTCTGATTGCAAGAATTATTTTTCCTCTTTTCCGTCCTCCTTCCGCCTCTTTGCAGGAAGCTGCACCAGTATAATGGCGGCAAACATCAGTCCGCAGCCGGACAGCTCCCGGACCGACAGCTTCTGCCCCAGTA
Organism: uncultured Lachnospiraceae bacterium; assembly: GCA_949740385.1. Lineage (GTDB taxonomy): Bacteria > Bacillota > Clostridia > Lachnospirales > Lachnospiraceae > Roseburia. The sequence continues at coordinate 17,037 of CATJJD010000231.1, read as the reverse complement.
TCGCCCAGCCCGCAATGACGGAGATCACCGACTCCATGCTAAGAAGCAGCGAGGCAACCGTCGGGTTCATTCCCCGCTGGCCGATGATCTGCAGCGTGTAGGCAACGCCGCAGGAGAGCACGCCCGCGTAGAGTATCGGAAGCCACGCGGCAAATATCCGGGAAAGCTGCGGCTCCTCCAGCAGAAGCATCCCGATTCCGGAGAGAATGCCGCACACAAAAAACTGGATGCAGGACAGCTTCACGCCGTCCACCCGGGGCGCAAAATAGTCCACCGTCAGAATGTGAAATGAAAAGCTCACCGCACACAGGATCATATACAGATCTCCCTTCTCAAAAGAGACCGCCCCGCTTCCCATGCACAGAAAATAGAGACCGGCCGCCGCAAGAACCACACCGATCCAGACACGGACCCCCGCCCTTTTCCCGATAAACAGTCCGAGCACCGGGACAATCACGATGTACATGGCCGTGATAAAACCGCTTTTTCCGACGCTTGTATACTGGATACCGATCTGCTGAAAGTTAGTGGCGATACACAGCAAAATACCGCAGACAATGCCTGCGGCAGGAAGCTGCTTTCCCGAGTCCGTCTGTCTCTCTGCCCCCGCTCTGTCACAGTCCGGCTTTTTTGCCGCGCCGAGCACCGCGATAACCGGCAGCAATGCCGCTCCTCCTATTATCGAGCGGACAGAATTAAACGTAAAAGGCCCCACATATTCCATTCCGACGCTCTGCGCCACAAAGGCCACGCCCCAGATGAGCGCGGCCAAAAGCAGAAGAAGCGACTGCTTCAGCACAAATCTGTTCATATCTTATCCTCTGAATTTTTATCCTCTGGCTGCGCTTTTTGCAGCCCCCTTGTATTTTTTTCAACCAGCCGGCGGGCCATCATCACCTGATGGCCGCAGCCTGTGCACCGAAGCCGAAAATCCGCCCCCACCCGCAGAAGCTCCCACTCGCGGCTTCCGCAGGGATGCGGTTTTTTGAGCTTTACGATGTCGCCGACCTCGTAACTGTATTCGTTCATGTCCTCTCCTGTATCTCGATCTGCGAAAATACGCTGCCCAGGCCGTCCTGAATAAGCAGATTTGCCCTGCGGTCCATCGGCGTGGCGGATTTGTTGATCAGCACAAGCTTATTTCCGTTATAGTAATCAATCAGCCCCGCCGCCGGGTAGACTACGAGGGACGTTCCGCCCACAATGAGTACGTCCGCCTGACGGATACAGGATATGGCATCCTGCAGCGTTTTCTGGTTCAGCCCCTCCTCGTAGAGCACCACATCCGGCTTCACCGGGCCGCCGCAGGCCGCACATGCGGGCACGCCCTCCGTTCGCATAATATCCTCAGCCGGCATAAATTCGCCGCAGCGCTCGCAGTAGTTGCGCAGCACGCTCCCGTGAAGCTCCATCACGTTTTTGCTGCCCGCCTTCTGGTGCAGCCCGTCGATGTTCTGGGTGACGATGCCCCTGCACCTTCCGGCCTGCTCCAGCTGCGCCAGCTTTCTGTGGGTAACGTTTGGCTCAGCATCCAGGCAAAGCATTTTATTCCGGTAAAACCGATAAAATTCCTCCGGATTTCTCCGGTAAAAGCTGTGACTCAATATCGTCTCCGGCGGGTAGTCGTACTGCTGGCTGTACAGCCCGTCTACGCTCCGAAAATCGGGAATGCCGCTCTCCGTGGACACCCCGGCCCCGCCAAAAAATACTATATTGTCCGACTCCTCCATCCACTGCAGAAACTGTTCCACCGCATTCATATACGCATCTCCTTTTCGCTGTACCTCTGCCGCTACATCTGCTCCAGTATTTTTTCCACGCCGGCTCTTGTCCCCAGCACCATCAGATGCTCGTCCTCCCGGAACTCGTAGTCCGGCGCGGGCATAATGTCAAAGGAATCCCCCTTCTTGATGCCGAGTATATTCACGTCGTAGTTCTGCCTCACATTGATCGCCGTTATCGTGTGCCCGATCCAGTTGCGGCACGGCGGCACCTCGTAGATGGAGTAGTCCCCCTCCAGCGGCACATAGTCAAACACATGATCCACGCTGAAGCGCTTTGCGACCTTCACCGCAATGTCCCTGTCCGGGTAGATCACCTCGTCCGCGCCGTTTTTCAGCAGAAAGCGGGCGTGCACGTCGCGGTTTGCCTTGCTGATCACGTATTTTGCCCCCATCTCCTTCACAAGGCTCGTCACCTCAAGGCTGTTCTGGAAGTTGGAGCCGATGCAGACAAACACCAGGTCGAAATTGCCGACACCAATGCTCTTTATGACCTTCGGGTTCGTGCAGTCGCCGATCTGCACGTTCGTCACCCGGTATATGAGATCCGTCACCCGCTCCTCCCTCTCGTCCACCGCCATTACATCGTTGCCAAGCTCAAGCAGATTTTCACACAGATGATGGCCGAATTTGCCCATTCCGATTATTAATATTGATTTCATATGTTCTCCTGTCCCGGATTCTTCTATCCGATTGTAATGCGCTCCTCCGGAAGCCGTATTCTGGCTGCCTGCGGCCGCTGCATAAAGGACAGCGCAAAGGTCATGCTCCCCACTCTGCCGCAGTACATGAGCAGCACGATCACCATGCGCCCGACGCCGTTTAAATCCCGCGTGATGCCGGTGGTCATCCCCACCGTGCTGATGGCGGAGAACACCTCAAAGAGAATGTCGTCCATCGCCTGTGCCCCGGTGGCCAGAATGACCAGCGTGCTGATCAGCCCCATAAACAGGTTCAGACAGAATACCATGCTGGCCTTCTTTATGATCTCGTCGCTGATTCTTCTGTGAAACAGGTTGCAGCCGCTTCCTCGCAGATTGGAAATGACGTAGATCAGTATGACCATGAGCGTCGTGGTCTTGATGCCGCCGGCGGTCGATCCGGGACTTCCCCCGATAAACATCAGAATAATGGTCAGCAGCTTGCTCTCCTGCCGCAGCGCCCCCGTGTCCACCGTGTTGAAGCCCGCGGTCCGCGCTGTCACAGAGCCAAAAAGCGAAGCAAACAGCTGCTCCTGCCCGCTTAAGCCCTCCAGCGTGTTTCCCCGCTCAAACAGAAACATAAGCACTGCGCCGCCCAGTACGAGCACCGCCGTTGTCACCAGCACAATTTTCGTGTGCAGCTCCCAGGTTTTCCATTTCAGCTTTTTCACCGCGATATCGCCCCAGACCACAAAGCCGATGCCGCCGATGATAATGAGCGCCATGACCGTCAGATTGACAATCGGATCGCCCACATAGCCGGTGAAGGAACTGTACTGCTCCTCGCAGCCCATCAGGTCGAAGCCTGCGTTGCAGAAGGCGGATATGGAGTGAAATATTCCGTAATAAATTCCGGCCGCAAAGCCGAAGCGCGGAATAAACCGCAGCGCCAGAAGCAGCGCCCCCACGCCCTCGAACAGAAGCGTCCCGGTGAATATTCTGCGGGCCAGCTTCACGATTCCGCCGATCTCCAGCGCATTTACGCTCTCCTTTAACAAATCCCGCTCCCGCAGACCGATGCGCTTTCGAAATATCAGCGCAAAGCCAACGCTCACTGTGATAAATCCAAGCCCGCCGATCTGAATCAGCAGCAGTATCACAAGCTGGCCGAAAATGCTCCAGTGGGTGAAGGTGTCATACACCACAAGCCCCGTCACGCAGGTGGCGCTTGTGGAGGTAAACAGGGCGTCAAAAAAGCCTGTCCACTCGCCGGTTCGCGACGAGACGGGGAGGGTGAGAAGACACGCTCCCACTAAAATAATCAAGAAAAAGCCAACTGCAATGTACTGCACCTGACTGAGTCTTCGTATGCGGCGTCCCGCTGATAAAACATTCATTCTCTCTCTTTCCTGTTCTGCTGCCAGTTATTTTCGATTATGATATGTATTATAGAGGACTTTCATCAAAAGTCAACTGTTGTTAAGGCAAAAGCGAATCCCCTGCTGTCTGAGATATTCGCCCTGTTTATCATCTGTATTCGGCCAGACTGTCCGCTTCACAGTCAGGCTGCAGGCCCGGCTGTGGAGGCGCTTATGCGCTCTACGCCCCAGGCTGTGCCAGTATAAAGCTGGCGGCGATGCCCGCAAGGGATGAAAGAAGCGCCCCAGCCAGCGTGTAGCGGGTTTTCTTGACTTTGACGGACATAAAGTAGATCGACATGGTATAAAAAATGGTCTCGGTGCTGCTCAGCATAATGGAGGCCGCAACGCCCAGCGTGGAATCTGTCCCGTGGGTTTTGTACAGGTCCAGCAAAAGGCCGGTGGCCGCCGATGATGAGAACATTTTTACCACTGCAATCGGGACGAGCTCCGCCGGAAAATGCAAAGAGCTCATCAGCTCTCCCAGCAGGTCGGACACAAGCTCCAGAAATCCCGATGCCCGCAGTACGCCCACTGCCACCATCAGGCCGATCAGCGTCGGCATAATCTCCGCAACCGTTCGTATCCCGCTCTTTGCACCGTCCAGAAAGTCCTCGTAAACCCGCTGTCTGCGTGACAGACCAAATCCCACAATATACAGGACAAGAAACGGTATAGCCGCCTCCGACAAGTACATCAAAATCTTCATTTCCGCCCCTCCGAAATAATTTTTCTGCCGCTTATTCTATTCTATTTTCGGTGTTCCGCAGATATGTAAACCGCGGCAAATATTGTGATTGACTATGCTGCCGCAAAGCGATAAACTATAGTGGTAAATGCTATAAAAATGTTTTTGCAGCTGCCCGGAGACACTCGAAGGAAGCTGCAGGAAAGGGGGAACAATGTTCAAAAAATTTACCAACGGCTGCGTAAATTTAGTGCAGAAATTTTTGCCGGACGCGTTTGTCTTCTGTATTATTCTGACAATCATCGTCTTTATCGCAGCGATGCCGGTGACAGGCATGAATCCGATCGAGGTGGCGAATGCATGGGGGTCCGGCGTGTGGGGGCTTCTGCTGTTTTCCATGCAGATGGCTCTGGTGCTCGTGCTGGGAAGCGCGCTGGCCAACGCGCCTGCAATCAAGAAGCTGATCGTGCTTCTGGCCGGCGTTCCGAAAAAACCGACTACCGCTGTCGCGTTCGTTACGATCGTTGCGGCAATCTGCAACTTTATTAACTGGGGCTTTGGTCTTATCATCGGCGCTCTTCTTGCGAAAGAGGTTGCAAAGAAGTTAAAGGGCGTGGACTACCGCCTGATTATCGCGGCTGCTTACTCCGGCTTCGTAATCTGGCACTCCGGTATTTCCGGCTCTATCCCGCTTGGCATGACCGCTCTCGGCGCAGACGGCGCTATCGCCAACACCGGCGGCTCCGTCACGGAAGTGGTGCCTGCTTCCCAGACGATCTTTTCTCCGTGGAACCTGATTATGGTGGCTGCGGTTGTTCTGGTAGTTGCAGTTGTCAACATGTTTATGCACCCGGAACCGAAGGATGTTATTTCCATTGATCCGAAGCTTCTGGAGGACGAGAAGGTTACCTACCCGAAGCCTTCCACTCCGGCGGAGAAGCTGGAAAACAGTATGATTCTTTCCTACATCGTCGTACTGCTCGGCGTGGTGTATCTGATTTACTACTTTGTCAACGCAGGCTCCATTCTGAATGCGCTGTCTCTTAACATTGTAAATCTGATTTTCCTGATTCTCGGTATTGCGTTCCACAAAACGCCGATCGGCTATGTGCGCGCCATTACGGAGTCCGCTTCCAGCGCCGGCGGAATTATTCTGCAGTTCCCGTTCTATGCCGGAATTCAGGGTATTATGACTACGGCGGGAGCAGGCGGCGTTTCCCTGGCGGGAGCAATCAGCACTGCTTTTGTAAGCATTTCCAACGAAAGAACGTTCCCGGTGCTCTGCTACCTTGCAGCCGGCGTCGTGAATTTCTTCGTTCCTTCCGGCGGCGGACAGTGGGCGGTTCAGGGACCGATCATGATGCCTGCAGGTCTGGAGCTTGGCGTAAGCCCGGCCGTGACGGCTATGGGTATTGCGTGGGGTGACGCGTGGACCAACATGCTGCAGCCGTTTTGGGCACTCCCGGCTCTGGGAATTGCCGGACTCGGCGCGAGAGACATTATGGGATACTGCGCGATCGTGCTGCTTGTATCCGGTATTATCACCGCGCTCGGATTCCTGTTCCTGGTTCCGATGTTTGTCTGAGTATAACAGCTTATGGAAACGGTCAAAATCATCAGCCATTTGACTCCCGAGGAGTGGAAGCGCTCCTGGGCGAGCAAGGTTGTGGAAGATACGAACGAAAATATGCGGGCATACCAGCAGACCACATGCTTCTGGGGGCATTTTAAGGACCGGCAGGATTTCGTCATCTGCCACCACAGAGAGGGCGAGATTAAAAGCATGAGCCTGGGGCTGTACTTCAACGGTCATCTGGAAAAGGATGAAAAAGGCTCCTGCATTACCGGCAGATTCGGAAAGAAGCGCTCCGCCAACCTGTTTCTCGCAATGGGGGCGACGCTGAGCCTTGTGGTGCTTTTCAGTGCGATCGCAAGGACTGACTTGGAGATGATTTCCGTCTCTGCGCTGCTGTTTGTGATCCTCATTCTCTGCTATCTCACGAAGCCGAAGAAGGGACAGCGGATTTTGCTGGAACAGCTGGAGAAAATTTCGTTTGACGAGGCCTTTCACAGAAGAAAAAAGCGTTCTTAGTTACAGTTTCTGCGGCGAATACAACACGAGCGGGCATTGCCCGCTCGTATTTTTTTGACTTCTGTTATTTAACTGTGATTTTCATTTTAACGGTCTTTGTCTTGCCGTTTTTCAGGGTAACCTTTGCCGTCACGGTCACGGTTCCTTTTTTCTTTGTCGTAACTTTTCCGTTCTTGTTGACGGTCGCTACTGAACTATTGTCGGTCTTGTAGGTTATTTTTGACACGTTTTTCATGTCAAGCTTGCTGCTCAGCGTAACCTTCGTCGTCTTTCCCGGCTTAACGGTCTTCTTAGAATCTTTAACCTTGATGGTTTTGATGATCTCGTCGCTCTTTGCCTTTGCTTCCTTCTCTGACATAAGGACGAACTCGCCTTCCTCCTTCATGGTCAGGTTCAGACCGCCTGCGCCGTTCACGTCGTAGTCCTTCTTATTATAAAGAACAAGTTCGCCGGTCTTCGGATCAACCTTCATAATCTTTAATGTCTCTCCGGACACAAGATTCTTTGCATTTACGGTGACGGTAACGCCGCCTCCGTTCGGAGTCGTAACCTTCTGGGTGATCGCCACGTCCGTCGTCCCTGCCGCAGCCACGATCTGGCCGACAACGTCTGCGGAAATGCTGCACCTTGTGGAGCCGTTCGATGTCTTTGTTCCGGTCTTCTCTACGGCTGCCGTAACGGATGTCACTTTTCCTTCGCTGTCCGTCACCGTTTTGACAGTTGCGCTGGTGTTTTTGCCGGCGTTTGCAATTACGCTGGTCTTTGTCACGCCAATGATGTTGCCCTGCGCATCCTTCTGCGTCTCAGTTGTCACCGCTACTTCTTTGCCTGCCGCGTTCTTTTCGGTCTCTTTGACAGTGACGGTGGAAGTTCCGTCCGGATTTGTCTCGGTTTTTGTCTCAACCTTTGTTCCGTCCGGATTAGTCTCGACTTTTGTCTCAATCTTCGTGCCGTCCTCTGTCGTCTCAGTCGTTATCTCAGTGTCGACAGGCGGTTCCATCGTTGTGGTGTTGCCCGGTATGCCGGACGATGATCCGCCGGATGAGCTGCCAGAGGATGAGCTGCCAGAGGATGAGCTGTCGTCTCCTCCGGTTCCTGTCTTTATGTATTCAGCCATATTGACAACGCCGCCCATCTCTTTACTGATCGATACTGCCGACAGCGTGGTCGTTTCCGTAATCTCGATCGGGCCTTCGTACTTTTTCGACTTCGTGGTCGGCAATGTTCCATCTAATGTATAAAAAATATCCGCCCCTTCTGCCCCGGTGATTGTTACGGTAATCTTATCGGTAAAGCTACAGCCGACCGGATTAAACTTCGGTGCAGGCAAATAACCATCCGGAGTTCCCGAAGTATCGTGTGTAATATAATAGTCCGCGGAGATCTTGCCGGCGTAGTCTCCAACGCCTGTCACGGTTACGGTTACCGCCCCTCACTTACAAATTCATCTCTCGAAAACGCGACCTGTAAGTTATCATTGCCTTCCGAAGTAATTGAATCTACCCATCCCCTTTCAACGTCCGGGTGAGCGGTCGGGTCCTTGACATAGATACCGGTTCCGCTTGTGACATGGATATATACCTCTATCGTCTCTACTAAGACTTCCTGGGTTCCATCCGTCATCACAAAGAAATCACCGGGTAAACCGGAGGGATGCATGTCATTGGCAAAATGGAAGTATATGGAATCTCTTTCGCCATACCCGCCAATCATGGCCGCGCTAACCTCCGCCGGTTTTATCCATAACGCCCCCGGCCCGGTCATGGAAGCAACGACCATCGCCACTGCAAGGCAGAGCGACAGCCATTTCTTCCGAAATTTGTTTTGTTTCGTAAGCATTTTCCTCCTTTTTTGACTGATTTTTCATCGCTGATCCGGCGCAAAATCCGATACGCCTCTCTCAGGATTGCTTTACAGTATTTCTAATTATAATTGTGTTAAAATTGCTCCGCAATGCTTTTGCAAATTTGACTGTTTTACGGACGGATTTATCATTGTCAGATTTTTCACAGCTGCGGCTGGTCAGTTCTTGCGATTTTTTTGGTCGTGTGCTAAACTACATAATAACTGTTGTCCGCTTTTTTGCGGTCAATACGGATGGAGGCGGAATGATTCGAACAAGAGCGGAGTGGGAAAACCGGAATATTACAATGGATGTGGATGAAATCATCGCGCGGGTGGAAAAAATCTGCCGGGCGAACGGGGTTGAGAAGCTGTCTCTGTTCGGCTCTTTTGCCAGGGGAACCGCCGCTTTTACGAGCGATATTGATTTTGTCGTATACGGCTGCCAGGATCCGGAGAAGCTCAGGCTGGATCTGGAGCAGATCAACACGCTGCGAAAGATTGATATTTTTGAATATGAGAACATTGGAAACCAACTTTTGCTGGAGGATATTAAAAATTATGAAAAACGCATCTATTAACCGATATACTTCTTACTGCAGAAGTCTGAATAATCTGATAAAGAGCAGGGACAAAAATCCCAAAGATGATATGGTTATTGAGGCGACCGTACAGAGATTCACTCTCTCCTTCGATCTGTCGTGGAAAGTGATGAAGGATATTCTCACCGAATACATGGGTGTGCTGGACTTTGCCACCGGATCTCCCCGGGAGACGCTGCAGACAGCTTTCTCCAACGGCATTATTTCCGACGACCTGTGGCTGCAGATGCTGCGCGTCAGAAACCGGCTTGCGCACGATTACGACGGCGTGATCGCCATGGAGCAGTTTCACCAGATTGTGGGGGGATTCTGTGATATGATGCTGCGGCTTAAGGAAGAGGCCTGTAAATATTATGTGGATGGGGAGAGATTTTGAGAGATACAGCTACAACGAAATATCCGCATTCTTCCATAATTATTCCGAGCCTGTTTTTATTACGAAAAACGGAAAAGGTGATCTTTCCGTTATGAGTATTGACGCATACGAACAGCTTGCAGGCCGCTTTGAATTATACGGGCTGATCCATGAAGGTCTTGAAGATGCCGCTGCAGGCAGAACACGCCCATTTTCAGAAGCAATGGCTGATATAAGAAGCCGCCGCAGATCATCTTATACCGTTTCAGAGAATGAAAAGCAAAATCCCCTCTTTTAAGAATTCTTCCCCCACTCCGACACCATCCGCCATTTTTCGACATATCATATACAAACCTCTGAAATCCATACCCGGATTTCAGTAAAAATTTCATGGGACTTTTCCCATTTGATAAAGGAGTGACATGTCGAAGGAAGCGGAATGGAACAAGCGGTTTAACATCGGAGTTGATTCCATCGACAACGCACATCGAAAGCTTTTTTCCATCGTATGCAGACTGATCCATCTGAGCAGAGATGAAAAGAACGGGCGATGGGCATGTGCCGAGGGCATCAAGTTTTTAAAAAACTATACCATAGAGCACTTTACCGACGAGGAAGCCTACATGCAGTCAATCGGCTACAGCGGCTATGAAATACACAAACGCCTGCACGACGATATGCGGTATCAGACAATCCCGGCGCTGGAAAGAGATCTGAAGGAGTCGGACTACTCGCAGGAATCCATCCACCATTTTCTCGGAATCTGTCTTGGGTGGCTGACCGCCCACATTCTGACGGAAGACCGGGCCATTACAGGCAAGGTACCCAACCGATGGAAGACAGACCACGCCGGCGCGGAGATGGATGTGCTGGAGCGCGAGCTCTCCGTCACACTGCAGGAAATTTTTCATTTACAGACCGAGATCGTCAGCGAGCACTACAGCGGAGAGGACTTTGGGCCGGGTCTCATCATCCGTCTGAATTTTCAGCCGGATGATGAGCTAAAGAGCGGAAAAGAAACACAGGTATATGTCATTCTGGAAGAAAGTCTGGTTCTTCGAACCGTCAGTCTGGCACTGGATATACCACTCACAAAAATAGACCACCTTGTCATGAACGCAGGTAAAGAGCTCTCGATCCGTATTGTGAAACAGCTCGGCGTACACCGGCATCTGCCGGTACAATACCGGCTTACGGGCAGCCACCTTCTGACCCCGGAGCAGTTCCGGAAGATTTTCTGTCAGGAATTTTTCGATTACAGTCTGCTGTTTAATACCGGGCACGGCTATTTTGCTTTCTGTGTCAGCGTACCGTAAGCCATTCCTCTGCAGCCCGGCATACCGGATACCGAAAGCTTCGCCTGCTGTTATCATGCCCGTCACGGATTTTCAGGAGCCTGGCTGCATATTTCCCGCCTGTTCTCATAGAGCCTGGCCCATTTTAAGGTTCCCTTTGAGCTGCTCTTTTTATTGTAGAGCGTGAGCATTGCCTCCGCGTAACCCATGGAGCCCGCCTTTCGCTCTTTGGCTGTGCGGCCGATCTCCCTCGGTGAAAATCGCCCCACCTTCTCCACAAACATATCGTCTTTCAGGTTATTCTCGTATGCAACGACCAGATGCGCAATTCCCCGCAGAATATTGCTGGTCAGAGAGTCCGCATCCCCCTCCCAGGTGGCGATGCACAGGCGCAGGCAGCGCTGCAGAATATCATAGCCGTATTTGCGGTACAGATCCTCCAGCGTCGCAACACAGCAGATACAGCCCGGCCTGCTGTTTCCGCTGATCCGCAGGTCAAAGGACTCCACCAGCGCCCGGATAATAAGCTGTTCATCATTTCCCGCCTCCAGGTTAGCCACAAAAATCTCATACGGCAGCAGCTTCTTTACAAATTTCTGCTGATTGGCAAAAATGTCCGCCTCCTGCTCGTAATCCAGCTCATCGTAGACCATGCACCACACCGGCGTATCTCTGGAGCCGGATACATACGCCACAATCTCGATGGTGTGCTGCCCGTTAAACACATAGTTGATCCCCTGTCGCCGGCTGACCTTCACCGGATTGATCTGACACAGATGAAAGCTTTCTGCCGCCTTTCGGATATGCTCCCTGGAAAGGCGCCTCTGATACTCCTGATTGGAGACAAGATTTCGGATGGGAATCTGTTCAAAATGCACGTCCGGCACATAAGGATTTTTTTCCATGTCAGCGCACCTCCTTCAACGCATGAAGCATTTTCCGCGTCGTCCTCTGAAGCAGATGCAGCCTTCGCTCCAGCCGATCCCGCCCCTCCGATGTCAGTATCGAAAAATCCGCCGCCGTGCCTGTGCGGTCGATGGAGCTGATCCAGGACGGAATCGTCAGCGCAAGGCTGTTGATTTCTGCGTCCGGATCGAACGCCGGCATGTCCTTGACGGTTATGCTGCCCGGCTCCTCCTTCGCAGGGGCCGCAGGCTTCACACGGGTTCGCCGCCCCGACGGGGCCAGCAGCTTCTCCACGTCCCGCTCCGATTTTCCGTAACAGGCCATGACCGCCTCCATCGGCACCTTAAAAGAGCCCGCAAGAATCCGGTCGGCCGCCTCTTCCTTCATAGAAGCGATATAGTCGATTGCCTGCGCGTACAGCGAATACCTCAAAACAGAGCATTTGTTTACTCCGTATTCTTCTGCAAGCCGCTCCCTCGTCTGGCCGGCGCTGCTCTCGTAAAGCCGTTTTCCTTTAGAGAGCTCTCTGCCGGCGCGCTCCTTAAACTGGTCGGTTCCGGCCGCATGGTGGGCACCGATGACAATATCCGCGTTGTAACGCTTTCCGATCAGATACCGGCACTGATTTTCCGGCAGAACTCTGCCCCCAAGCTCCATTCTGCATATCATAGATATAACTTCCTCCCGGACGCAAAACCCGATGTTTCTGACACTGTATGCAACATTGTTCGCCCGGCAGATCTCATACTGCTCATAACCCGAAACGATACAGCCGCACCAGACCACCACCGGAGAAGGACAGCCGTCCCCCAATATCTGCCGCTCCAGAACTGCGTACTCCTCCCCGCTACACGGTAACACCAGACGACGGAATTCCGCGTCCACCTTGAGCGTCCCGACTCTCTCTGTCATATCGCCACCTCTTTTCCCGGCTGTCCGTATCCTTTATCATAAAAACCGTGTAGCCGTCAAATGTATTGATCTGTAACTGCCTCCGGTGTTCCTCCACCGCCATCCCAAACTGCCGCTGCCATTCCAGAGGGAAAACCGGGTCGCCCTTTCGCCCCCGCACATAGCATTCTGCCGCCGTCAGGTCAAACAGATAAAGCGTCTCCGCGTTGGCGGTAATCATTTTTCCGAGAAGCTTATAGCGGCAGGCGGGATTCCACTGCATCAGCTCCGCCAGCTTTGCATAAAAAATCCGGCAGGTAATTTTCTTCGGCCTGCGCTTTTTTCCGCCGCTGCACCAGCGAAACGAGTCCTTTTCGTCCTCCCCGCAGGGGCGCACCACAAGCTTTTTTGTCTGCTGATTGATCAGAAGCTGTATGTACGCAACCTCCGGCATCCGCTTCAGGCAGGCCATATTTACATAGAATCTGCCGCAGCAAAACGTGATGGACGGCTCATACCGGTGGGAAAAAAATTCACCCCGGACCACCTGATAGCCGTCGTAGCAGAAGACCTCCTCCTGTGTCCTTTTTTCCACTGTATCCATGCGCTAATCCTCCTCCTGCAGCTTTCGCAGAAGCTCTTCCAGCCCTTCGGAAGCATCGGCCCTGGGCTGCGGCTCATTCCCGTAGTAGGGCGTCCCCTGCTGCGCCACATCCCACCCGTCCCCGCCGTCCGGATCGCTTCCGGGCAGCGCCTTTTCGTGCCGGTAAAACTCGTTCCCAAAGCTCTGCGCCCAGGCCAGCGGATAGGCCACCACTTTTCCCCGGCAGCCGAACATGTGCACAGGCTTATAATCCGACTCCGGGAGTCGGTTCTCCTCGCAAATTGCCTTAAATTTTTCCGCGGGAATCAAAACCTCGGCTTCCTTCAGCGAAAACAGCAGCACCATCTCGCTGTCCTTTTTTCGCCGCACCCCGGTGATCCGGTACCGATACTCCCCATTCCACCCAAAGAGCTGAAACAGCGTCGGCAGAAATGCCGCTCCGGTGATGATTTTTGGCTGATATTTGACATTTGCGGCCGTTGCCCACTTGACCGCGCTGCGGCTCTCCTTTTTGCCGGGGCGGACAGCCAGCTGATTTCGCCACGGATGAATCAGAAGCTCCACATAGGGCACGCTCTCCAGCTTCTGCAGGGCGTCGCTCCCGAACCGGATGCCCTGCGCCGAGATCGTAACGCTGATTTTTGACCCGGAATTAAAAAATTCCGAGCGGGCAATCTCAAAGCCGCGCAGATCCGGATCGCCGCTTTTCGGGCTGACTGTAAATTCATCCGATCCGCCGTCATCACCCGCAAGCTCCTCGGACGCCGTCCGGTAGTCTTCGGCCGTAAAGGACGCCCACCTGGGATTTACGATCACAAAGCCCTTAAGCAGCCCCTCCGAAATAACCTTAAGCTCCGGTATGCCGCTTGTGCCGTACTTTGCGTTGCTGATCTTTCTCTGCACCGCCACAAAATCCTCGGGGGAAATAATTGCCTCATGGTGGTTCGTCTGCCGGTACTGGGGACGGTCGCCGCAGTTTTTGCGCGCCCTGTGGTCAAGATAGTTCGGCGTGTAGGTTTTTCTCGCCAGCACGTCCCCGCAGTGCCTCTCATTCTGCAGAACGCACAGCACAGAGCTGCTGCTCCAGGCCGTATTTCCCTTTTTAGTGGGAAGCGCAAGCTTTGTCAGCTGGTCCGCGATTTTCTGTGCCGAGTATCCGTAGAGATACATAAAATAAATCAGCCGGACCGTCTTTGCCTCCTCCTCGTTTATGACCAGATTTCCGTTCTCGTCCTGATCATAGCCCAAAAGCGGCGGCGTCAGAAAGATTCCGTGGGAAAAACGCATCTCATAGGAAGCGTTCATACTGGCGCTTTTTACGTGGGATTCCTCCTGCGCCATCGCCGCAATGAAGGACAGGCTCATCTCCGACTGCGGATTGAGCGTATAAATCTGCTCATTCTCAAAGACGACTCCCACAGGCGGCGTCAGCCCCTTAAGCCGGTTCACCGTCCCGATGCAGTCCATAATATTGCGCGCAAAACGGGATACATTTTTTGTGAGAACCGTGTCAATTTTGCCGGCTTCGCAGTCTTCAATCATTCGGTTAAACGAATCCCTGTGACGCAGCGATGTGCCGCTGATACCTTCGTCCGCGTAGATCTGCACCAGCTCCCAGCCCGGATACCGGCTCACGTAGTCCTCGTAATAGTTTTTCTGCAGCTCGTAGGAGGACGTCTGACGCGGGTCGTCTGTGGAAACCCGGGCGTAGACTGCCACTCTCCGGCTCACGCGGTCGTCGTAGAGATCTTCCGGCGGTTTTGCAGGAATCACCTCCAGCAGATCGGGGTCGATTCCCCGATAGCGCGACCGTATTCTGGATTTCCATGCGCCGTCTGCACGTTCTGCTTCTCTCATAGCCACCACCCCCTGCATTCATTTTATAAAATAGAAACGAATCATTCCATGTACCGGCGGTCAGGAAATTGACCGCCGGGCCAAAAAAATTTTAGAGGAGGCGTATCTATGAATATTGATTACCATGCAATCGGCCTGCGTATTCGAAAGCTTCGGAGGCAAAAGCTGTGGACACAGGAGAAGCTGGCCGAGAAAGCCGAAATTGCCCCGGACTATCTCTGCCGCATCGAGCTCGGCAAAAAGCACCCGAGTCTGAAAACCATACTGCTGGTTGCAGGCGCTCTGGACACCACCGCCGACGATCTGCTGGTCGATGTGCAAAAAGCCGGACGGCCCGCCGAAGGAAGCGGGGAAGCTTCGCTGTTTGCAGGGTGCTCGGAGAAACAGAAAAACTTCATCCTTGCAGTCTGTCAGAATATTATAGAAGAAATGCAAAAATACGAAAAAACTGGCGAAAAACCAATGTAACCCCCTCATGCAACCGAAAATTGCGCGATAGTTGGTGGAGGCAACCCGCGGTTTTCCGTAAAATAAGACCATAAAATCACTGACAGGAGGGAAATCAGATATGAAAACCACAGCAGAAACTGCGGCATGGCCCGCAGTACAAAAACCACTGAATATTACCGCAATCAAAATGATCGCCGCCGAGCTCATGCTCATGGATCACATTCATCAGATGTTTGCGGCCGACGGGGCGCCGGTCTGGCTGACTATGGCAGGCCGCGCCGTATTTCCGATGTTTCTCTTTGCCGCAGCCGAGAGCTTCCATTACACCCGCAGCAAAAAGAAATACCTGCTGAGACTGCTTTTTGCCGGCTGGGGAATGACGGTGTTTACCTTTATGCTGGAACGGGCCGTTCCAAACGACCATGTTGTTTTGATGAACAATGCGTTCACTACCTTTTTTGTGTCGGGCTTATACATGCTGTTCTGGGACTGGTTTTCAGACGGGATTCGGAAAAGAGACGCAAAAAAGACCGCAAAAGCGGTTCTGTGCTGCTTTCTTCCGGTTTTGTGCGCGCTGCCGCTGTTTGTGATCGCATTGCCTTCCGCCGGCGGCAATATTTCCGCATCTGCGGTCCGCATACTTGTCACGGCCTCCATGTTTCTGCCGAATATTCTGATGGTGGAGGGCGGCTGCGCGATGGCTGCCCTCGGCGTACTGTTCTATATTTTCAGAGAAAAGAGAGCGGTTCAGATGCTAGTTCTGTCTGGCCTGTCGGCGCTCACCTGGGCGGCGGGCGGAGGCATTCAGTGGCTCATGTGCCTTGCAATCATTCCCATGGCACTCTATAATGGAGAGCGGGGACGGGGCATGAAGCATTTCTTTTATGTGTTTTACCCGGCCCATATCGGCATCTTATATTTGCTGGCTTCGCTGCCGGCGCCGTTTTAAATGACAGACTGATCCGTGAAGAAGGGAGAAAGACTATGGAATCCACAAGAATTTTAACGATTGCCGCCGCAATTTTGTATCTTATGTTCTGCGCCGCGATTGTCGGCGCGGTCGTCTACCTGTTCTTTTTGAGCGTAAAAGCTCTGAAAAAATACATCGGCTCAACGG
This sequence comes from uncultured Lachnospiraceae bacterium, assembly GCA_949740385.1. Lineage (GTDB taxonomy): Bacteria > Bacillota > Clostridia > Lachnospirales > Lachnospiraceae > Roseburia. The sequence goes on along the minus strand of CATJJD010000231.1, from coordinate 498 downwards.
AGGTGCGGCAGGAGAAGAAAGTCATCCGAAAATCCCTGGGCGAAGTGCTGCGGGAAAACCGGCTCCGCTGCAAAATGACGCAGGAGTTTGTATCCGAGACACTGGGCGTCAGCAGACAGGCCGTTTCCAAATGGGAGAACGGCACTTCCGACCCGAGCACTTCCAATCTGATTGCAATCGCAAAGCTTTACGGCGTGTCCTCCGAGGAGCTGTTAAGGAGCACCGACGAAACCGCGCAGGTATAGAACCTACAGGCGGAGATTTTCACCTCTCCGCCTTTTTTTGTCCCGGCCTGCAGAAATCAATCGAACGGGCGCATGCTATGACGGAAGGCGGAACGCGGTCTAAAATGTCAGCTCCCTGATCCCTAAATCACATCAGCCAGAGCCGCCGCCCTTTCGCAGCCGTCCGTTTTGTCAATATCGCCCACATTCAGCACGCCGGGGATCAGACCCTCGCCTGCCATATTCCATTTATTCAGGGCACACATACGCTCTA
>CATJJD010000230.1 GCA_949740385.1 uncultured Lachnospiraceae bacterium | reverse complement strand
CGTGTGCTCTTCCGATCTCGCCGAGCACAATCGTGACGTTCCCGAAATCCACCCGGCCCCAGGCATCCTTTCGAATCTCATACTTCTGCGTTTTAAGAAGCTCCTCGTAGGCCGCCTCCCCGAAATCATAGTCCGAAACGGACGCTCCCTCCATCTGCGCGTAGATCGCCTGGTATTTCTGGGCATACGCCATTTTTCGCATGGCAGCCTCCACGTCCGCCCGCGTCACTCCGAGGCGTTTTGCCTTCCCGTCCGCCTCAAGATCCGACCAGTAGTCGGCGCTGACGCGCGCAAGACTCTCCTCCTCCGCGTCATCGAGAACAATGCCGTCCGCCTCGGCCATCCGGTAAAATATCTCGTCGTGTATGGCCATCTGAATTGCCGCGTTACGGGCCGCAACGCGGATAAAAACGTTATTTACATGGATATTCCAGTACTCCTTTGGGTCATCCGGGTTGTATTCGTATGCCGCCCGCTCCACCTGGGCCTCCTCCATCTCCACATAGACCGCCGCGTCGCGGAACGTGATACGGCTGCCGTTCACCACCGCGGCCACCTCGTCCAGCGACTGGCTGTACACAAGTCTTGGCCGGTTCAGACCGGAGCGCCCTCCGTAGAGCGCCGCAAAGACAAGCGCCGCAAGGAGCACCAGGGTAATCACATATTTCTTTCTGCTTCTCCGAAGCTCCCGAAGCTTCTGCCAGACCTCCATCTCTTACACCTCTACAGAAGCCGGCGAATAGCCGTGATCGTGTGGCAGTTCACCGACCGGTAGCTGGTAATGCCGGCCCGGGTGGACTGTGCCTCCACGATACAGCCGTTTCCGATGTAGATCGCCACATGGCCCGGGTACACAACAATATCGCCGGCCTTGATATTCTCAAAGGCGACCGGCTGTCCTACCGTCTTAAATGACTGGGAGTAGCGGGGCGTGCTGAAGCCGAAGTGGGCGTAAATCAGATGCACAAAGCCGGAACAGTCGCACCCGTTGGTCAGACTGTTGCCGCCCCACTTGTAAGGGCCTCCCACAAACTGCAGCGCATAGGCAACCAGCTCCTCCCCCGTCACATTGGAGGAAAACGCCGGATCATAGCTCGGGTCCTCCAGATAGCCGGCGTCCCCCAGCCCTCCGTCGCCGGTTCCGCCGCCCTCATAGGTCTCCGCCTCCGCCGCAGCCGCCGCAGCCTCCTGCTCCCGTATAATGCGTTCCTGCTCGTCGATCGTCTCCTGATAGCCCCTTGCCGCCGCCTCCGCGTCCGCCAGCTGCTTCGCATACTGATCCTGCTTCTTCTCAAGGGCCGCAATCAGCACCTTCATATCGTCCTGCTGCTTCTCGTAATCGTCCTGCATCGCCATGAGCTGCTCCATCTCCTGCGCAAGCTGAACCGTCCAGTCCTCAACGATCTGCACCGCCTCCTGGTAGGATGCCATCAGATTTCGGTCCGACTCGTACAGATCCGAAACGTACTCGATGCGGTTTAACATATCTCCGATGCCGTCCGACTCCAGAATCGCCGTCCAGAGAGACTCGTCCGCACTGTTCTCATACATGTACTGGATGCGCAGCTTCATCGCCTCGTACTGCTCGGCCTCCACCCGCTTCGCCTCCACCAGCTCATCCGCAGCCTTCTCCACCTCCGCCTGCTTATCCTTTATGTCGCTCTTAAGCTGATCCATCTTCCCAAGGAGCGTTTCCATCTGTCTGGCCGCCGCCTTCAGGTCGGAAGCTATGTTCACCTGACTGTCCTTAATATTTTCAATCTGGTCGTTCGCATTCTCCAGATCTTCCTTCGCCTTGTCGCGGATCTCCTCCGCCGTCGTCGCATAGGCCGGCCGCACAGCGGCAGCCCCCGCCAGCGACACTGCCAGCGCCCCTACCAGAAACGCCGCGCACATTCTTTTATGTATCCTGTTTCTTCTATATAATAATGAAAATGTGTCTGCCCGCATAAATCCCTCCTGTCCCTAAAGCCGTTTTCTTCGATTCCATTTTATCACAAACCGCGCCGCATTTACATACATTTTAGAGAAATTTAATCTCACCCCGCAGGGAAAATATTTCCGCCCGCAAAAAATCCCGGGCCCCACAGGCCCGGGAATCCTTCCCCGCATTTTAAATTATCGGTTTTCCAGCACCAGATCATTCATGATCCACACCTCCGTCAGCTCCTGGTCCTGATAATCCAGCTCAAGGCTGCTGCCGTAGCGGCCGTTCATGTACCACTCCAGACAGATCATGCTCTCGCTGCCGCTGATTCCGGTGGGATTGCCGAGAGCCGCCACCGCCTCGTCCGCCGGCGTGTCAAACGTGATGCCGTTGACAAGCGCAAGGGAGACATCCTCGTAGCGGTTGACTGTGATGCCCGCCGCAATGCCCTCCTCCACCCGAATTTCGCCGTTCGTCACATTGTAAACGAAAACCGTCCCGAGATAGTTGCCGTTTGTGTCGAAATACGCGTAGCCGTCATAGCTCCCCTCCGGGATAACGTCCTCCATATCCTCCTCGTTCATCAGAAAGCCCGCCTTATAGAAGTCCTCCATATAAACCGGCAGCGAAAGGCGGCTCCCGTTCAGCTTAAACTCGTTGAACCCGTCGATGTAGAGATTCTCGCCGTCAATGGTGCTGTACTCATCCGAGCCGTAATCGTAGCTGTCGTCGTAATCCCCGTAATCGTCCTCATCGTAGAACTCCGGCAGCTTCTCGTTCCCGCCGATGGCTTCCTCCACATCCCGGTTCTCATAACGACTGTCCAGATCCAGCAGCGCGTCCAGCCCCATCTCTGAACCCAGCGCGCCCAGATAACCGGCTCCGGCCACAAGCAGCAGAATCACAGCAACGACAATCAGCACGAGGAACACCACGTCAAACCCGAACGCCACCCAGAGGAGCGCGGCGGACGCCCGCTTTGCCGACACAAAGCTGCTCCAGTTTCCCTCCTTATAGTGCTTATTCTGCATACAGACCATCACGCAGGCGATAGCCGCAAGAATCAGAGGGATCAGGCCGAAGCACCAGGACCGCATAAGCGTAAGCGCCAGCCCCACCACCATCTCAATGATCGAGAACGTCAGCTTCATCTCAAAGCTGTTCTTCATCGGCCGTCCCCTGCCGTCCAGAGGCGGCCCGCCGTTATTCATGCGGAAGCTTCCGTCCCCGTAGCTGTAGCCGCCGGACGGCTGCCCGGAATCATTCCAGCCGCCGGACGGCTTCTGCTGCGCCTCCCCTTCCGTCGTGTACCTCTGTCCGTTCAGATTATAACCGCCGGGCCGCACGTCTCCATACGGGCCCGGGGCATTTCCCCCGCCGGGTGCATCCGGCTCTCCCCCCGTCGGAAAACCGTACTGCGCATCCGGATTATAGTCATTATTATTGTCCATAGCTTCTCTCCTTTGTAAACTCAGCCTACTCGACTATACTAACATTAACTAACGCTTTTTACAATAATAATTTTGTCCCCCGCCCGCAATTTCGGCGATTTCAGGCCGTTTGCGGCGATCAGCTCCTGCTCTGTCGTGTGGTACTGCTTTGCAATGTCCCACAGATCCTCGTCGGCCTGCGCCACAAGTCCGGTAAGCCCCGGCTGTCCCTGCAGACTCTCCATGTCAAAGGGTTCCTCCTCGATCTCCACGATCTTGTCAAACTGCTCCCTCGACAGAACGAGCGCCGACAGCCCCACCGTCGCCTTCACCTCGTACTTGTCGTTGTCCAGCAGATTCACCTGCAGCTGGTCAATGCCAGGCTCCAGCTCCCAGGTGACGCCGGACACATCCGCGGCAAGCCCCGGCACGTCGATCACCTGTGAAAACGGCACCTGGGAAAAGGCGTGCCCCACCGGGAAGCTGTCGTCCGCCGTTGCGTAAAGAATATGAAGCAGAAGCACGCCCTCCACCGCAAGTCCGTTCTCCACCTGCTCCACCTGGTCGATATTGATCTCCCCCTCGTAGCTGCACAGCTGCAGAATCCGCTCCTGGCTGCTCTCAAGCCCAAGCTGCTCCGACACTCTGAGCTTTGCCATATTTTTCATGAGAAGCCTCCAGGCGCTCATCGGCTCGTGCTGCGGAATCAGCTTTCTGCTCAGGGCGTAGGCGTCGGTCAGCACCTGCACCGTCTCCTCGTTCCACACCTTGATGTCCATGTCAAACACAATGTCCAGGCTTATGGTTCGCATCTCGCCGTCGTAGTCGTTCACCGCCTCCAGCTCAATGTCCGCCGCGCCGGTACGTATCCAGTAGAGGGATTCCCCTACCGCTTCGTCCAGCTCCATGGCGCCGGAAACCGGAACCATCACGTCGAACCACTCCAGAGACCCTTCCTCGCCGGCGTAGAGCACCGTCACATACGCCTCGCCCTGCAGCTGCACCCGCCCGCCTGCCAGGGTCACCTCGCGGTTTCTTATGTCCACATTGTGGTAGATAATCCGGCCTATGTTCGGTCTCGCCCCCGGCAGATTCGCCTCGTTGTGGGTACGCAGAATGTCCTTCTTCGACGTGACCAGAAGCAGCATCTCCTTCTCCTCCTGCCTCTGCTGCACGTCGCTCTCGTCCACAATGGCGTTTACCAGCTCCTCCTGCCGCTGCTGCTCCGCCACCGCGTAGATTCCGATCAGCGCCCGCACGGCCAGCTTCCGGGAATTGATCGCGGTGATGGCCAGATCCTCCAGCTTTCCGGTCAGCTTTACCGTATCCAGCTCCTCTACCCCGTCCAGGATCAGCTTCTCCCCAAAGGCCACCGAGTCTGTCAGAGACTCCAGCTTTCCTGACTTCTCGTCGCTGCGGTACAGCACCGTAAACTGGAGCTTTCCGGTTACCCACACCGTCTGGCTGCTGACCTTACTCTCCTCAAAGCTCACACTGCCCCTCGTATGTATGATCTTGATCACATCCGGCCTGTTGTCCTTCACAATGCAGTCGTCATCCAAAGTGATCTGGGTAAATGCTCTGCTTTTTTCTGTATTCTGTCTTAAAACCTGCTTTTTTAATTCCAACAAAAATCCCTCACTTTGCTCTTCGTATAAATATACTTATTCAAAGCGAGGGATTAATATTCCTTATTTTATAAATATTCGGCACATCAGCAGAGCTTCATGCGAATATCCTTTGTGATAACGTCCGTGTAACTGAACGAGAGCAGCTGAGGAGGATTCTCCTGCCGTTCATCATCAACCAGCACCGTAAAAACGCTTGGGTAAGCTCTCTGAATAACGCCTTCCTGAATGTCTACCTTGTTACGGCCTCTGTCCAACTGGATCTTAACCCGATTGCCGCACTGTTGATAAATGGATGCCCGAACCTTGCTGATATCTGCCTGTTTCATATATGCCTCCTCTATTTTGCGTCAAAATTCCGAGATAATACTATATCTGGTATCCTAAGTATACCAAAACAACAAAATAATGGCAATAGTGCAAAAGTACCTAAACATCCGTCCATTCACTACTCAAAATTCACTTTTTCATCACGCAGCTCTGTTTTCAGCACAATATAGGGATAACTGGGCTCTTTGTGCACCTGCTCCCCCACCTTGGGGCCCGTCAGCACCGTCCGGACACAGATGGCATTCTCCACGAGATAGCACTCCTCCACGGATATGCTGTATCCGCCGGTCTCCTGCGCCCCGTAGCCTCTGGCTATGTACAGAAATTCGTTGTCGCTGTAGGTGATCTCAAAATCCGCCTCCTTTTTTTCCTCGATCTCAGCGGCGAGTGTTTCCGGAATTTCCTCCGGCCGGACCACCGTGTACTCCAGATCCATAAGCTTCTCCTCCCCCTGCCGCAGCACGCAGCCGCTAAGGAGGGCGGACACTGCAAGACAGACCGCAACCAGTTTTCTTCGATTCATACTCATAATTCACACCCGAAATACATCTTATGCTATCCTACGCCTTTATCATTGCTTTTATTCCGTTTTTTGCGTATAATCAAATAGAAAAATAATTTTAGGCGGGGTAAAAATATGAGAACGTTTTTCGCTGTGTTATTTCTTTTTTTCTTTCTGCTGCTGGCGCTTCCCGTACTGGCGGTCGACTGGGTGATTCGAAAGGTTAAGCCAAAGTTTGCCGGTTACTGCCAGCTTCGGATCGTGCAGTGGGGCTTTCGCTGCATCAGCCTCCTCTCCGGCATCCGGCTGACGGTCATCGGCGAGGAGCATGTGCCGAAGGATCAGGCAGTGCTCTACATCGGAAACCACAGGAGCATCTTCGATGTGGTCATCACCTACGCCCGCTGCCCCGGACTCACCGGCTACATCTCAAAGGACGGCGTTGACAGGGTACCGGTTCTCGGCATCATCATGCGGCGGCTCTACTGCCTGCTTCTCGACCGCGAAGATCCGAAGCAGGGGCTTAAGGTCATTCTGCAGGCCATCGACTACGTAAAGCAGGGCATTTCCATCTGTGTTTTCCCGGAGGGCACCCGCAACAAGGACAGCGAACACCCGGAGAGCCTTCTTCCCTTTAAGGAGGGAACCTTCAAGATCGCGCAAAAGTCCGGCTGCCCGATTATTCCCATGGCACTGATCGGCACCGAGGAAATATTCGAGAACCATTTTCCATGGATACGGCGCACGGATGTCACCCTCATGTACGGCAAACCAATCCTTGCGGCCGATCTGGATAAAGACACCCAGAAGAAGCTGGGCAGCTACTGCCAGGGCGTAATCCAGCAGATGCTGACAGATCGGCTGACCGGAAACGCATCCTGAAAAACAACACAAAAACGGGCGGCAGCTGCCGCCCGTTTTCTCTGTCCTGTCCCCTCTCAGATGCTGAACGCCGACAGCATATCAATCAGACTGTCCGCTCTGGCCGCAAGCTTCTGAGCCGCCTCATCCAGCGTCTGAATCGCGGTAAGCTGCGTACCCGCAGCATCGTACACCGATTTGGAGCAGGCCGCCGTCTCCGTGGATGCCGCCGATATGCTCTCAATGGCCGTCAGCGTTTCATTGCGCGCGCCGTTCATCTCCTGCACGTTTCCTGTGATGGTCTTCAGCGCCATAAGCAGCTCCTCCACCTGCCGGTCGATCTTACGGAAGGAGGAAGTGGTCTCCTCCACGGCTCCCGACTGGGATGACACAACCGTCTCCGCCTGCCTTGCAATGGCAACCACATCCCTTGTCTGCGCCACAATCTCGTCCACAATCTCTGCAATCTGTCCCGAGGATACCAGACACTGGTCGGCCAGCCTGCGGATCTCCTCCGCCACCACCGCAAAGCCTCTCCCTGCATCCCCGGCTCTTGCCGCCTCAATGGAGGCATTCAAAGACAGCAGGTTCGTCTGCTCCGCGATGTCGTTGATGGCGGAGACAATATTGCTGATGGAGCGGGATTTGTTCTCCAGCTCCTCAATGGAGGTGATCACGTTGTGGGTAATCTCCGTCGTGGACACCGCGCTCTCGGTCAGCCCCTGCACCGAGCTGATTCCGGACGAAATGGTCGCCCCGGCCAGGCTCGTCAGCTTTTCGATCTCGCCGGCGTTGGAGGAGACGTTGGCGATCTTTCCGGAGAGCGTATCCATCTGGTTCAGACAGTCGCCCGAACCCACATCCAGCCGGTTTACGCCGATCTCAATCTCGGAAACCGCATTCTGAATATCCTGCGACGTCTCCATAAAGGTGCCGGAGGTCTCCGCAACGTAGGCTGCCGCCTCCCCCACCTGCCCGCTGACCTCGCTCACGCTGGCAATAAGCGTCTTGACATTGGCCACTGTGTCGTTTACGCCGCCGCACAGAAGACCGAACTCGTCCTTTCTCTTTGTGGTCAGATGGACCGTCAGATCTCCCTTCGCCACCTTGCCAAGCTGCCGCAGTATGTAATGAATCGTCCGGGACATCCTGCGGGAGATAACAGTCCCCAGAAGTCCTGCGATAACGGCCGCCACAATGGTCAGCACCACGGTCAGGCTCTTGATGTCCGCCGTATTTGCCAGAACCGTGTCCGAGTGAATCAGCGTGGCGAGCATCGCATCACAGCTCTCCAGCCTGCTGTACACAAACAGGAACTCCTCTCCCTCCACATAAACCGTCCGGCTCCCGCCGCGCTCCTCCGACGCCCTGGCGCTCTCGTAGTAGTCCGTCCCGTACACAATCGGCGCCTCCGCCGCGGTGTCCTTATAAGAAAAAAATTCGCTCCCGTCACCCGTGACAAGCACCACATAGCCGTCCTCCCCCGGGTCCATGGACTGCATGGCCTCCCGCACGGCCGACGCCGAAATATCCACCACAAGCACCTGCGGAATATCGTTGAGCTTTCGCACAAGCCGCAGCGCATAAGTCTCCGTGTCGGCATTGACCGCCGCATCAACCGCTGTGTTCTGCCCGAACACATGCCAGTCGTAAGGCGAATCCCGCACAATCTCACCCGCGGGCGAACGGATAAACTGGCTGTAGGCATCCTTCACCGGAGCCTTTAAAGAGCTGTAAATGCTGTTTCCCTCATCGCTGATGACAAAAATGTTGCTCACCTTCGAATCCCGGTTCAGCTTATCCCGGAATTTGCCGGTAAACTCGTTCTTCGTCGAGAGGGCGTCCAGATCCTCCATAAGACCCTTGTAGTAGCGAATCAGATCCGTCGATCCCACATAGGCCTTGAACTCCTCCCTCTCGCTGGACATAATCAGATCCAGATACTGCTGCATCATATTCATCGTCTGCTCCGACGACTCCCGGTAGATTGTGACAATCTCGTCTGAAGCCCGCGTGTAGGACACCGCCCCCAGCACAATGATGCAGACAACCGGAATCAGAAACGACAAAATCAGCTTCAGACATATGCTCCTGTAAAATGGCAGTTCTCTCATATAACCTTCTCCTGTTTTAGTCCTGTCAGATGTTCCTACCGAAAAAGCCCGATGGAAAAAGCCGGCATGGTGACGCTGCCGCCGTCCATGCGGACTGCGCTCTCCCCCGTAATCAGCATTCCCGAAAGCTCCGCTTTTCCGCCGGCTTTCCCGTTCAGCTGTATCTGTGATAAATCGATCGTCCTCTCCGTCTCCGAGAGGTTCATGACAACGAGAAGCTGCGAACCGCTGTAATCCTTAAGAAGCGCCGCCACATCGTCGTCGGAGAGCTCCTCCACCAGCGAATTTCTGCCTCCTGCAATCTCCGGGAAAGCATTCCGCAGCTTTAACCCCTCCCGCACAAACCAGTATATGGAATCGCCGTCCTCCATCTGCTCCTGCACGCTCCCGTAAATCATGTCGATGTTCTTTGTCGCCAGGCTGTCACACATGCCTTTTGCATCCTCTGTGCCCCACTGCATCGGACAGCGCTTGTTCTCGTCGTCGCCGCTTCCCTTCATGCCGATCTCGTCCCCGTAATACAGGAAGTAATTTCCCCCCATCATCATGGCAATGCCCTGCGCCATCTTAATCTGCGCCGCCGCATTATCCCCCGCGTAAAATCCGGCGGATCTTCCGGTATCATGGTTCGAGGTGAAGGCGGCGTTGATGTACGCCTCATTGTTACCTGCAATGGCAGTATCCACCGAAACAATGGCTTCCCCCAGCGCAGCCGCCGAGCCGTTCGTCAGCACCTTCTGAATCGTCCCGCCCTGGTCTGCGAAGGAGAAATTGAAGAAGCTGTCCATCCCGCTGGCGTAATAGGAGCTGTAAACCTGGCTGTTGGCCCAGCACTCGCCCACCAGATATGCATCTGCCTTCTTCTCTTTGACGCAGCCGGTCAGCCACTCCATAAACGCGATGTTCTTTTCGTCGTCCCCCGTATAATAGGAAGTTGTCGCATCCAGCCGAAATCCCGCCACGCCTTTGTCCAGCCAGAAGGAGACGATTTTGTCGATCTCTCCCCGCACCGCCTCGCTGTCCAGATTCAGATCCGGCATCCCGCCCCAGAACCGGGCTTCGTAATACCAGTCTGTCCCTTCCAGCTGTGCGAATCCGCCAGCGGACTGGCGGGTGAAGTTGTAGTAATCCACATAAGGACATACGGCCGCATCCGGCTCCTCGTTTTCCCCGAGAATAGACAGATACTCCGCCGCCTCCCGGAACCACTCGTGCTCCGAGGAGGAATGGTTCACAACCAGATCCAGTATAACGTCAATTCCCCTGGCCCCGCACTCCGCCATCAGCCGGTCAAAATCCTCCATCGTGCCAAACTGCGGGTCGATGGCGCAGTAGTCGGTGACATCGTACTTGTGATAGCTGGGCGACGGGTGAATCGGCGTGAGCCAGATGCCGTTTATGCCAAGGTCCGAAATATAGTCCAGGCGCTCCTCAATTCCCGCCAGATCTCCGACGCCGTCGCCGTTGCTGTCCGAGAAGCTGTAAGGAAAAATCTCGTAATAGCTGCGGTATCGGCTATCCGATTCCGCAGCCGTATTGACCGCCTGCATCTGCTCCGCGGCAGAGACCGGCACAGTCTCTTCAGTCCCCCCATTGCTCTCCGCTTCGCTCTCTGGCCCCTCACTGCCCGGCTGCGCGCCCGCGCACCCGCCGAGAAGCAGGCATAACGCCAGCGCGGCAGCTGTCGATCGTTTTTTTATCATAGTCAGCTTTTCTCCCATTCTATACTATTTCACTCTGTTTCACAAGAATATTTGCTGCAGGTTCTGCATTTATTTGCCCAAAAACCGTAAACAAAAGGACCCGCCCCAAAAGGAGCAGGCCCAAATCACATCAGCCCTTAACTGCGCCGCCCGTGATACCCTCAACATAGAATTTCTGCATGATAACAAACAGAATCGAAATCGGGATAGCAACGATTACGCCGCCCGCACAGAATACGGAAAAGTACTCGGATACAAGCGTCTTCTGCAGCATGTTAAACAGTCCGATGGCAACGGTCCAGTCCGCCGGATTCTTCGACTTGATCATCAGTCTCGCCATAACGAAGTCCATCCAAGGTGACAGGAAGGAGTTGATGACGGTATAGACGATAATAGGCTTCGAGAGCGGAATGACGATTCTCGTAAAGATCGTAAACTCGCTGGCTCCCTCCAGCCTCGCCGACTCCCGCAGAGAGATCGGGATCGTGTCAAAAAAGCCCTTGCAGATCAGGTATCCCATACCGGAACCCGCCGAGTAAATCAGAATCAGTCCGAACATGCTGTCGGTGAGGCCGATCTCCCTGAGCACGAAGTACACCGCGATCATGGAGAGCACGCCCGGGAACATGCCGAGAATAATGGCAAAGCTCATCAGCGGCTTTCTCGCCTTAAAGCGCATACAGCTCATGGCGTAGGCAACCATCAGCACAAAGATCGTGGAGATGATACAGCAGGCAACGCCGATAATCATGGAATTCTTAAACCATGCCGGAAAATTGCACACCGTGTCCGGTCTTGCAAACAGCTGCGCGTAATTGTCGATGGACCAGTTCGTCGGAAAGAAGCTGTTCGTCGCCATGCCCTTGTGGGCGGAAAACGAGGTCGCTACCAGCCAGATCACCGGGATCAGCCAGAATACGGCAAGGAGAAACAGTACAACGTGTCTGAGCACGATTCTTACAGGTTTTTTCATTACTGGAAGTCCTCCTCTCTGTCGCCCTTAATCAGATTCGTAAATCCTATCAGCGTAATTGCCGCGCAGACAATGAATACACAGATACCGATTACCGATGCCATCTTGAAGTTCGAGTAGTCGTTGGTCAGTGTAAACAGCCACGTTACGAGAAGGTCGATCTCCTTCGCCTGAGAGTTCGCCAGCGTCGGATTCGGCGTCGTGTAGCCGTTGGTCAGCAGGTAGATTACGTTGAAGTTATTGATATTCGAAACAATGGACGTAATCAGGCTCGGCCCCGTGATAAAGAGCATGTACGGCATGGTAATCTTCCAGAAAATCTGGAATTCCGTGGCGCCGTCGATCTTTGCACTCTCCAGCTGATCGTTCGGGATGTTCATGAGAATACCGGTGGCGATCAGCATCTGGTACGGCACGCCGATCCAGATATTGATTATTACGATCATAACGTGGGCCCAGCCCGGCTGCGACAGGAACGGAATACCGTTTGCCCCCGACGCGATAATGCCCGCATCCTTTAACCAGGAGACAAGTCCCCACTGGTTAGCCAGCCCGTTGATAATACCGTTGTCGCTGAACATCTTGTTAATCAGAAGCAGGGTGACGAACTGAGGGATTGCGATTGTTATAACGAACAGCGCTCTCCACACCTTCTTGCCCTTTGTGTGCTCATTGTTGATAAACTTCGCCAGCAGAATACCGCCGATATAGGTGGTAAAGGTTGCCAGCACCGCCCAGATCAGCGTCCAGATCAGGATGCGGATAAAGGCGTAGCCGAAGCTCACCGTCATGTTGTTGGTGAACAGGTTGCGGAAATTCTGCAGCCCCACCCAGGTAAACAGATAGGTCGGCGGCTGATGGTTCGCGTCGTAGTTGGTGAACGCAACGCAGATCATGAACAGCAGCGGCACAACCGTAAATACAATCACGCCAAGGCTCGGAAGCGTCAGCAGTGTAATATGGAATCTCTCGTTAAATAACGCCTTTACTTCTTCTGCAAAACTCTCGATATGCTTGCCGTTTTCCTTTAACTTCTGGATCTCATACACCCTCTTGATATTACTAATATAGATAAGAAGAAAAGCGAAGAGCACCAGAAGGCCCACAACGGAAAACAGCAGTATCAATAGTGAATTATCGTAATCATTCACGGTTTTTGTCATCGTGAGAGGATCAAAAACCTCTTCTCTCTGAACCGTTCCAAGCGTGCCGAGCTTTGCCAGGTACGGAGCGGAGAACATCGCCGTAAACAGAATAACGGCAACCTCGACGAGCGTAACCAGTATTCCCTTAATAATCTGTCCTCGTCCGAAATAGCCCATGCCCAGAATGAGCAGGGACATTCTGGTCCAGATGTCGCCCTTTGCGACAGCGGTCCCAAATTCCGCAAAATAATTTTTTAATCCGTTAAAAAAATTTTTCATACTGAACTCCTTTGCAGAGTCTGCCTTAACCTATACGCATCGTTTGCTGCGGAGCGCCCGCAGCCTGCCTGGCAGGCCGCGGAAGTCTCCTGTTATACATTTCCGTGCTTATTCGGTCGGAGCGTTGATACCGGCCACAGCCTCGTCCATAGCTGCCTTGAAGTCTGTGATGGTTCCCTCTGCAAGGTTCTTTCCAAGTGTTGCTGCCGGGTCCCAGTACTTGCCGCCCACGCGCTGCAGGTCTGCGTAAGGAGCCTGTGCAAGAAGCGCTGAGATTGCCGGAGAAGCTGCAACTGCGTCGGAAGCCGCCGCGTTGGTGTTTGCCGGACCCTCGCCGGTCGCCTCAAAGATCGCAAGCTGGCTCTCCTCGTTGGAGATAAACTCTGCAAGAAGCATGGACCATCCGACATTCTCGGAGTAAGCGTTAACGCCCACAAGCTTGTATCCCGCGTAGGATCTCTGCTGTACCTGCTCGCCGTTTACCGTAAAGGTCGGAAGCTTGGTTGCCGCATAGCCGTCGCCGAACACCTTCTCGATGTCGCCGGATCTCCAGGTACCGTCAACGTAAGCGCGTACCTTCGTGTCGCCCTCGGTGAGCTGCGCGCTGTAATCCACGTCGGTCAGGTTGATAAATGCCGGATCTGCATACATCTTTGCAAGCGCCTCTGCCACTGCGACACCTGCGTCGCTGTTCCAGTCGCATGTGTTGGTGCCGTCCTCGTTCAGTGTCAGGCTGCAGCCTGCCCCTGCGAACCATGAATATAAGTACCATCCGCTGGTAGCCTCAATACCGCACTGTACGCCTGCCTCGTTCGCCTTTGCGATGATGCCGTCCCAGGTCTGAACGTCCTCCTCGGTAAAGATGTTGGAGTCATAGTATAAGAAATATCCGTTGGATGCGGTGAGCGGATATGCGTAGAGCTGTCCGTTTACGGTGGAAGCATCCACTGCGCCCGCCGCGTTCACCTCGGACGGATTGTAGGTGTAGGTAGCCTGCACCGGCTGAAGCGCGCCCGCATTCACAAGCTCTACCAACTGGTCGTCCGCGAACACGTACACATCCGCAGCCGCCGTCACGTCCTCAAGGACGCGGTCCTTTGCCTCCGCCTCTGACTGTGCGCCGATGGTGATGTTGAACTCTACGTCCGGGTAGGCCGCCTTGAAGTTGTCAACAATCTTAGCCATTACCTCCTGGTAGGCAGCCGTCTCGGAGCACCAGAGATCGAGAGAAACCGGTCCCTCCGTCGCCGCGATCAGGTTCGCAATCGGATCTGCAGCGCCAGCGTTCGCATCGTCGCCGCCAGTCTGAGTGTCATCTCCGGTCTGTGCCGGAGTCTGCGTGTTCGGGGTGCTGTTGTTGCTGTTATCTGAAGCATCCCCCCCTCCCTGATTTCCGCATCCGGCAAGTACAGAGGCCGTCATCGCCGCAACAAGCATTGCTGATAAAACTTTCTTCTTCATCGTCTTCCTCTCCTTTTTTTAATTTTTTTGTTGTAAAAAAAGTATTTATATAAAACGCTCCCGCGTTCTATATCGGCTATATTTTTGCATTGCGCGCCGCCCTCACCGGCGGTACACGGCTGCAAGATTCCGGATCCAGGCTCTGCGCCGCTCGTCAAGCTGCTCCTCATCCGGACTCCACCGCCAGCTGCCGTCCTTTAACGCGCTGGTGCCTCCGCCGATCTTTAACAGATCCTGCATCGGTACGACCGCGATGTCCGCGACGCTGGCATAGGCGCAGCGGATCATGGCATCGGCGATGTCCTCCTGACTTCCGATATGAAGGTACTCGTACAGGTAAGCCAGCTCGTACTCCGTTTTATCCCGAAAATATCCCGCGGTCGTGCCGCCGTCATATCCCGTGTACACCGCCTCACGGCAGTCCGTGTAGTTGTGGGGCAGATGCACGTTGGCGGTATTGCCGTCGAAGGCATGGGAGAGAACCCTCGTCCGAAGCCAGCCGATGCGGTCGGACAGCTTTCCCGCCCCCGGAACCGCCGAGCTGAAACACCCGTCGTCCGCAATCACGCACCGGTCCTTCGCCTCCGCGTTTAAGGCCTCCGCAAGCTTTCTGCCCGGCCCCTTAAACCACCGGCCCCCCGACGCGTCCTCCTGTCCCCGGGGCACGCCGTAGCTCTTTACCAGCCCGTCGAAGCGGTCGATTTTTATCACATCGAACATCTGTGCGCAGCGCCGCATGCGCTGCCTCCACCAGGCGAAGTCCTCCGCCGCCGATGCCGCCCAGTCGTACAGCGGGCTTCCCCACACCTGCCCGGCTCCCGGACTTCGGTCCGCCGACGCCGTCACATACAGCGGATAACCCGCCTCGTCCAGCAGAAACAGCCGGTCATGTGCCCACACGTCCGCACTGTCCTCCCCGATATACAGAGGCAGATTCCCGATGAGCCGTATGCCCCTTGCGGAAGCATACCGTTTCAGCCGGAACCACTGTTCATAAAACTTATACTGGCAAAATCCCCAAAACCTGATGTTATTATACAACGCGCTTCGGCATTTTGCAAGCGCAACCGGTTGTTTTTTTCTAATTTCTTCCGGCCACCGCTGCCAGGCCTCTTCTTTTCGGCTTTCCCGGACCGCCATATACAGCGTGTAATCCTCCAGCCAGTACCGGTTCTGCGCAAAAAATTCCGCAAATGCGGGCGATTCTGCGTCGAACCGCTCACAGGCCTTTCTCAGTATGGAAAGCCGTCCCAAAAGCGCCTCCCCGGTATCCTTTTCACTGCCCGACGCCCGGGCAAAGCCGCCGATCTCCTCCGGCGTAAGCAATCCCTCCTGCGAGAGACTCTCCAGATCAATCAGGCACGGATTCCCCGCAAAGGCCGAGAGGAACGGATGTCTGCCGTCCCTTGCGCCCGCCGGCTCCGAAGGAAGCACCTGCCAGTACTTCTGCCGCAGATCCACAAGGAGATCCACAAACCGAAACGCCGCGTCTCCCAGTGTGCCGATTCCAAACGGTGACGGGAGACTGGAAACTGCCAGAAGAATTCCAGACCCCCTCGTCCTCTCCTGTACCCCCAATGTCACACCACCTGCCTGCACAATTCGTTTCTTAACAAAAATTTACGCAACTGCTAGTTTCGTTTTTTTTCGTATCTGTGATAATTTTAGTTCTGCATATCGGATTTGTCAATATTTTTCCGTCCTATGAATTCATTTTTTCCGTTTTTAACGGATTTAATTATATGAATTTGTCTATAATCACAATAATTTTGAGCACTTTTTTCGAAAATTTTGTGTTGCGGCCGGAGGGCTGCGCCGCTTTGTGCCGGTGTTGGTTTGATCACCGCGAACAAAACCATGAAAAGCCGTTACAATTTGCACCTGTTACAGAATAAAAGCTTTGCGGAATCCGGCGCGGGAGCAAATTGCAACAAATTCCACAAAATATTTTCGAAAAAGCAATCAAAATGTTGCACTATGGCATAAAATGTTCTATAATGGTTCTAGTGGGAATGAAATTATACACAGGAGTGAGATATGGTCAGAATCAAGGACATCGCAGAGCGCCTGGGAATCTCCGTCAGCACCGTTTCCAAGGGATTAAACGGTGCGAGCGACATCAGCGAAGAGCTTCGTCAGGTTGTTCTGGATACCGCCGTAGAGATGGGTTACACAACGAAGAGCTCCAGAAGAATGGGCAACCGAAGGCTTTGCCTGTTCGTGGAGAATATGGGCTACGAGAAAATGGATGAGTTCGGATACGACATTGTTCTGGGATTTAAGCAGAGCGCTTTCCGTCACAGGTGGGACGTGGATATTATTGCCATCACCCCATCCTTCCAGATGTCCGAAAAGTATGACACCTTTCTTCTGCGGAACGGCTACTGCGGCGCATTCCTTCTCGGACTTGCTCTCCACGACGAATGGATGAAGCAGCTCGAGACTACCACAATGCCCACGGTGCTCTTTGACAACTTCATTCCGAACAATCCGAATGTGTGCTACATCGGCACGGACAGCTATGAGGGCATCGCCCTCGCCGTAAATCATCTGTACCGGCTCGGCCACAGGAAGATCGCCTTTTTAAACGGTTCTCTGTATTCTATGGTGTCCGACCAGAGACAGGAGGCTTTCGAGAGCGCCATGCAGGAGCTCGGCCTTGCGCTCCGCGACGACATGATGGCGCGGGGCTACTATGTATCCGACAGCGCCAAATACCACGTACCCGGTTTTCTCGAGGCAGGCGCCACAGCAATTGTCTGCGGCAACGACCTGATCGCACAGGGTGTCATTGAAGAGTGCATCCGGCTGAAATACCGCGTACCCTGGGACGTCAGTGTAATCGGCTTCGACGACATCACGGTGGCTGCGACCTCTTCACCGTCGCTGACTACAATCCGTCAGGAGCGCAACTCCCTCGGGAAGTGCGCCTACGTGAGCCTGAACTCACTGATACACCATATACCAATCAGCAAGACTCTTCTGCGCCCGTCACTCATTGAGCGTGAGTCCGCGGCGCGGCTTTGGACGGGATATGGAAGTCGGTATTAGCCGTCATCCTTCCCCCCTTCTCCTAATCTCTGTTGAGCTAAACCATAACAAAACTTCTAAATTAAAAAGACAGCTATAAAAGCTGTCTTTTTAGGAGAAGGTATTTTTACTATGGGGTATAGTAAAAACTATATAATGTATTGGGGGGTTTTTACAGGTATTATAATAGCACGAACCGCCCGATAAGTGTGCACAAAGTTCACAAAAATTCCACCCCCATTCTATACAACTTGTACAGTACTAAAGTCCCGGTTTTTTCGAAAATACCCGTTTTCATTGTAAATTTCATACAAAAAGAGCCCTCCACTGTTGGCTGGCTCTCTTCTGACCCGCAATCAGTCGAACAGCGCTTCGAATTCCTCGCGGGTAATTTTCTCTTTTTCCAGCAGAAGCTGCGCACAGCGCTCCAGAACATTCCGGTTCTCTGCGATGATGCGCTTTGCCTCCTCATAGGCGTGGTCGATGATGCTTTTAATCTCCGCGTCGATGGCGGAGGCCACTCCCTCGCTGTAGCCTCTGGCGTGAGCCAGATCTCTGCCGATAAACACTTCGTCATCGTCGTCCTTATAGCAGATCAGACCGATATTCTCCGACATGCCGTAGCGGGTCACCATATCCTTCGCAAGCTGAGTCGCCTGGCGGATGTCCTGAGAAGCCCCCGTTGTTATATCGTCAAACACCAGCTCCTCCGCCACACGCCCGCCCAGATCCACAACGATCTCCTGCAGCATACGTCCCCTGGAGTTGAACATCTCATCCTTCTCCGGCAGTGGCATCGTGTAGCCCGCGGCCCCTGCGCCGGTTGGAATAATTGACACCGTGTGAACCGGCCCCACATCCGGAAGCACATGGAACAATATGGCGTGCCCCGCCTCATGGAACGCCGTGATGCGCTTCTCCTTCTCCGAGATGACGCGGCTTCGCTTCTCCGCGCCGATTCCCACCTTGACGAAGGCTCTCTGCACATCCGGCCCGGTAATAAAGCCTCTGCCCTCCTTCGCGGTGATAATCGCCGCCTCGTTCAGCAGGTTCTCAAGATCCGCGCCGGTGAACCCCGCCGTGGTCTGCGCCACCTGCTTCAGGTCCACGTCATCCCCCAGCTGCTTGTTCTTCGCGTGCACCGCAAGAATCTCCTCCCGGCCCTGCACGTCCGGCCTGCCCACTGCGATCTTTCTGTCAAAACGCCCCGGACGCATAATCGCCGGGTCCAGTATATCCACCCGGTTTGTCGCCGCCATGACGATAATGCCCTCGTTGACGCCGAAGCCGTCCATCTCCACGAGCATCTGGTTTAACGTCTGCTCTCTCTCGTCGTGACCGCCGCCCATACCGGTGCCTCTTCGCCTGGCAACAGCGTCGATCTCGTCGATAAACACAATGCAGGGCGCGTTCTTCTTCGCG
>CATJJD010000229.1 GCA_949740385.1 uncultured Lachnospiraceae bacterium | reverse complement strand
GTACTGGATCGCCATGTACTGCTCGGTCTTGCGCAGGCACTTGTAGACGGTCCGGACGGTCTCCTTCAAAAAGTCGATGGTGCGGTCGTTTCGGCCGATCACCTTCTCCCAGTCCCACTGATCCACGAAGATCGAGTGGATGTTGTCGGTTATCTCGTCCCGGCGGATGGCGTTCATGTCGGTGTAGATGCCCTCCCCCAGCTCAAAGCCGTATTTTTTTAAGGCGTAGCGCTTCCACTTGGCCAGAGAGTGCACAACCTCGGCCTCCCGGTCCGGCTGCTCCCTGATGTCGAAGGCAACCGGGCGCTCGTAGCCGTTCAGGTTGTCGTTTAACCCGGTGGAGGCGTCCACAAAAAGCGGCGCGGATACCCGGGTCAGGTGCAGGCGCTGTGCCAGCAGCGACTGGAAAAAGTCTTTGACCATCTTGATGGCGAGCTGGGTGTCGTGCAGATTCAGCTCGGACTCGTAGCCTTCCGGTAAAATAAGCTGTTCCATATGTTCTCCTTTCCTGATCTGAATTTATTCATATACATCATACGCGATTGTTCCCTTAATTTCAAGAAAAGCATAAAAAATATTTGAAAGCAAATATTTGAAAGAGGCCGCAAATGTGGTAAACTGTATGCAGAATAATTGTGTGAGAAAACGGGGGAAGCGTTATGCGAAGAGAGGACTGGTCTGTGCCTGCGCTTTTGGCGGAGGCTGTATGCATTTTGCTGGAGACGGCCTACATCGGGCTGCAGATTTATTACGGTGTCAGCTTTCATGTGGCGCCGTCCAGGGTTTTTATGAATATTACGGCGTCTGTTCTGCTCTATGCGGCGCTGACGCTGCTTGCGGTCTACCCGGAGCGGATCAACCGGCTGCCCCAGGAGCTGTGTACCGGGCGCGTGCGGGTTCTGTCGATACGCATGGTGCGGCTGATCAGGTTTGTGTTCGTCGCGGGGCTTATGATTCCCTGCGTCTGCGATGTGGCGGGGCTGCAGATTCAGGAGGCCTACTCCATCGTTGTGATGGCGCTCATTTTCGTCATCGCGGTGTACTGTGAGGCCCGCATTATCATGGAGCTTCGAAAGGGAAAAAAATAGGACACAGGCGCGCTAGGCGTCTGTGTCCGGCAGCTGCGCGGCGCCTTTCCGGCAGGTTTGCGCTTTTTTTCGTATGCCGAAAAGGAAGAGGAGCAGCCCTGCGGTCATGGATACCGCCGTCACCGCCAGCATGATAACCGCGACTGCCGCCGTGTCCTCCACGTCTGCGAAGAGACCGGAGATGACGGTCCCCCAGAAGTTGAACAGTATGTGCATCAGTATCGAGTAGAGGATGCTTCCTCCCTTCTCGCAGACAAAACCAAGAAGCAGGCCGAGGGCTCCGGCGTAGCAGCCCTGCAGCCAGTTTCCGTGCAGAATGCCAAAGAGGATGGCCTGCAGAATGTTAGCAGCCCAAAAGGGCAGGGACTGTCTGGCCAGCCGCATGGTGACGCCGCGGAATATGAGCTCCTCATTGACCGGTCCCAGTATGACGGAGTAGCACAGGAGAATGAAGGTGAGGGAATCATCCATCCCGGCCGCCTCCATCAGCTGTTCGTACTGCAGAAGCCAGCTCGGAAAGAGGAGGGAGTGAAAGGAGATCAGGTAGCTGCACAGAAACTGCGAGCCCGGAATGAGCACAACAACGCCGGCAAGCTGCAGGAAGGAGATGGTTCCCTTTTGTTTCGGCAGATATTCTCCGCCGCAGCTTCCGTAGTACCAGAGTCCGAAAATGACAATGCAGCAGACGGAGTATATGATCATGATGGCTCCATTGAAATCCGGGTTAAGCAGCAGCTCGTAGAGCACGCCGGGGCTTTGTGATGCGTCCGCTGAGCCGGGGATAACCGGAAACAGGAAGAGCGCCGACACGGCGAGCATAAAAAACATGGCGAGAAACTGCAGCCCGTAGGTGATGAGCAGCGGCAGAAAGCTCGCGAAAAAATAACCGATTTTTTTCATTTTGTGATTCTCCAATCATTCTTTACATTTCGTATGTCCATTATATCACATGTGCAAAAATATGCAAATTAATCTGTCACAAAGCTGTTTACGTTACGACTTTAATATGTTAAAATATCGGGAGAACTATTTTTGCAACAGATTTAGAAAAAAGAGGGGGAGTTATGGGCAAGAATCTTAGAACAGAGGCTGTGGATCATTTATTTGATGCAATACTTTGTCTTGAGAGCAAGGAGGAGTGCTACACGTTTTTTGAGGATGTCTGTACGGTCAATGAGCTGCTGTCGCTGTCGCAGCGCTTTGAGGTTGCGCGGATGCTGCGGGATCAGAAGACCTATCTGGACATAGCGGAGAAGACCGGTGCTTCCACGGCCACTATCAGCCGTGTGAACCGCTCGCTCAATTACGGCAACGACGGGTACGACATGGTGTTCGGGCGCATGGAGGAGGAGTCCGATGCCGGACAGGATACGTAGTACATAAGGCGGATGCAGGGAGCCTGCGGCGTGATGCCCGCCGCAGACTCCCTGCGCTATGTATCGGAGGGAGCATCCTGCCGGTCTAATCCGTCGATGACGCTCTCCAGTATCATTTTGTTGATATAGATGTTGTAGCTCAGCAGGCAGATAAAGCTGAAGGTCTGTAAGAAGGAGCGGTCCTCCTCGGGAAAGCCGGCGAAGGTCTCCTGGGCGAGCTGGTACTTTTTGCCCAGATTTTTCAGCAGCTTCTCGGCCTCGGACTTTTCGAGATGAAAGACTTCATTGTAG
>CATJJD010000228.1 GCA_949740385.1 uncultured Lachnospiraceae bacterium | reverse complement strand
TCCTGATTTTCGGTGAGGTAAGTCCGAAGACCATGGCCACCATCTACGCAAACCGGCTGTCCCTGGCCATCGCGGGAATCATCGACCTTCTGATGCTTGTCATGACGCCGCTGATCTTCGTCATCAACAAGCTGTCCATGGCTTTTCTGTTTCTTCTGCGGGTCGACCCGAACCATACGAAAAACCAGTTGACGGAGGAGGAGCTGCGCACCATCGTGGATGTGGGCAAGGAGAGCGGCGTCATCGAGGACGAGGAGCGGGACATGATCCACAACGTGTTCGACTTCGGCGACGCCCGGGCAAAAGAGGTTATGGTTCACCGAATCGATATGAAATTCGTGCAGGGCGACGCCTCCTCCGACGAAGTGTTTGAAATTTTCCGCCGGGATATGTTCACCCGCCTGCCGGTGTACGAGGACACCACCGCAAGGGTGATCGGCATTGTCAACATGAAGGATTTTCTGCTGAAGGACAACGGTAAGGATTTCTCCCTGCGGAGAATGCTGCGGGAGCCTTACTTTACCTATGAGAACAAGAACACGGCGGACCTCTTTATCGAGATGCGAAAGACCGCCAGCTCCATCGCCATCGTTCTGGACGAGTACGGAGACACCGCGGGGCTTATCACGCTGGAGGACCTGCTGGAGGAGATTGTGGGAGAGATAAGGGACGAGTACGACTCGGACGAGGAGGACGACATCACGCCCCTTGGCGAGCGGGAGTTCTACTGCCTGGGCTCCGCCCACCTGGACGACGTCTGCGATGCCCTTGGCGTCAACTTCGAGTCGGAGGACTACGACACCATCGGCGGCTACTGTCTCGGCCTGCTCAACCATTTTCCGGAGAAAAACGAGATCGTTCTCACCGAGGACAATATTATGCTGCGCATCGACCGGGTGGACAAAAACCGCATCGAGCGCATCTACATCCGCCTGCCGGAGAGAGAGGAGAAGGAGGAAGCGTAAGCTTCCTCCTTCTTTTTGCACTCCGTTACCGACTGACTCCCGCAACCATCCCTGCTGCAGCCTGTCCGTTGTCCTCGTTGTCATTTCGCACCGTCTGCATGGTCTCCGTGATACTGGTAATATGCTCCGCGATCTCCGCGACCGCCCGCGCCGCCTCCTGCGAGGCCTCGTTGACCGCCGATACGGCGCTTGCCGACTGCTCGATCTGCTCCAGAAGTCCCTGGGACACATAGGAGAAATCCTGCATCTTATCAAACATGATCTTGGAGTCGGCCTGATACTTTCGGCCCACCTCCACAAGCTCGCTGCAGGTTCCCATGGTCTTCTCCTTCATAAAGGCCACCACGTTGCCTGCTTCCTGGGCAAGGCCGGAAACGGCAGTGACCACAGTGTTGGATATCTCCTTGATCTGGCCTGCGGTGCTCCCGGTCTCCGACGCAAGCTTCGTGATCTCGTCCGCCACAACGGCAAAGCCCTTCCCCGCCTCCCCGGCGTGGGCCGCCTCGATGGACGCGTTTAAAGCAAGCAGGTTCGTCTGGTCCGCGATCTCTAAAATGTTGGCCGTAAGCGTCATAATCCGCTCCGCCTCCTTCGACTGCTCGATCTTCTCCCGCAGCGCCAGCTCAACGGCGTTCGCCCGCTCCTCCACCTCCCGCTTCTCCGCCTCGGATCTTGTCATAATGGCGTAAGCATCATTATTGCTCGTCTGGGCGTACTCCGCTCCCTCCTGTGCCTCGTCGTTCATATGCTTAAAAGAATCCTCCATGTCCGTCATCACATTGGAGATCTCTGTGATATTCGCTGTCAGTTCCTGCAGCGTCGCCGAAAAATCGTCCATCGAACGGGATATGTTCGAAGCGCTTCCCGTGATTTCATTCAGCTTACCCCCCACCCGGCTGATGGATTCTGCAAGATTTTGTGCATTCCTCGTGACATCTGCCAGTAATTCCTTCATTTCCTGCTGCTGCCGCAGCATTTCCTCATTCGCGCTTTTCTTAGAACTGAAAATCCCCATAACTCCTCCTGTATCCCCCTTGTCTGCATGCCTGCACTAAAATTATATCATTAGTGCATCGGTACGTCTACTGTAATTGCGCGGTTTCTTTTATAAATTCATCCAGTATACGGGCAGCGCAGCCGATCAGTTCTCTGCACGGGCGCTTTCGGTAGTATTCCTTCGTGCGCGCTTCCGGAACGGACTCATCCCGCTTATGGTCAAGGCCAAGCAGCTCTCTGCAGACGATGGAGCCGTTTTTCTCCTCGTATCTGCGGGCAAGCTCCTGCACCTTCCCGTAGAGCTGCTTCTTTCCCTCGTAGTCACCCGGCTCATGGTAGCCCTGCAGCATCCCCAGCACAAAAAACATGCCGGAGACGCTGCCGCAGACTTCTCTGAGCCTTCCCATCCCGCCGCCGAAGGCGGACACTGCAAGCGCCAGCTGCCTTTCCTCCATGTCCAGAAGGTCCGAGAAAGCCAGTACAACCGACTGGGTGCAGTTGTACCCGGCCTCGAAATTGTTCATGGCTCTCTCGCTGCGGGACCGCGCGGTTCCGGTATTTTCCGTCTTTGTCTTCTCCTCCATATGTACTCCTCTCTCCCCGGTTTCCCGCCGGGCTCACCCGTTACTTCTGCCGCTTTTTTTCCAGCAGCATTTCAATGCTCACAAGCTCAACCACCGCGACAAACACCCGGGCGGCCTCCGTCAGGTCGGGGAGAGTCGGGAACGTCGGCGCAATGCGGATCACCGAGTCCGTCGGATCCTTCCGGTACGGGTACGGCGCTCCCGCCGCGGTCAGCACCACGCCCGCCTCCTTACATTTCTCTACAATGGTCCGCGCGCAGCCCGGCAGCGACTCAAAGGTAATAAAGTAGCCGCCCTTCGGGTTTTTCCAGCTTCCGATTCCCCGGGGCGCGATCTCCTTTGCGAAGAGCTCCTCCAGCATCTCGAACTTGGGACGGATAATGTCCGCCTCCTTCATCATGTGTGCCCGGATGCCGTCGAAGTTCTTAAAGTACTTTACGTGGCGGAACTGGTTAATCTTATCGTAGCCGATGGTCTGAATCTCAAGTCTTGATTTAATATCCTTAAGATTCGCAGCGGATGCAGCGATCGCTGCAATGCCGGAGCCCGGGAACGTCACCTTGCTGGTGGAGCAGAACTCCAGCACAAGGTCCGGATTCCCCTCCCTTTCACAGGCCGAAAGAATGTCGCAAAGCTCCGCCTGGTCCTCTGCGTAGAGGTGGTGCACCGCATAGGCGTTATCCCAGAATATGCGAAAGTCCGGCGCGGCCGGCTTTAACGCCGCAAATCTGCGCACGGTCTCGTCGGAGTAGACAATACCCTGAGGGTTCGAGTACTTCGGCACGCACCAGATGCCCTTCACCGCCGGGTCGCTGTTTACATACTGCTCCACAAGGTCCATATCCGGGCCCTCCTCCGTCATCGGGATATTGATCATCTCGATGCCGAACTCCTCGGTGATGGAAAAATGTCTGTCGTAGCCCGGAACCGGGCAGAGAAACTTTACCCGCTCCAGCCTGCACCAGGGGGTATTTTGACAGATGCCAAAGAGCTCCGCCCGCGCAATCTGATCGTACATGACATTTAAGCTGGAATTGCCGTAGACAATGACCTGCTCCGGCTTACAGCCCACCATGTCCGAGATAAGCCGCTTTGCCTCCGGAATGCCGTCCAGCATGCCGTAATTGCGCAGATCGACACCGTTTTCGCTCTCCACCACCATCCTGGAGTCGATGGCGTCCAAAAGCCCTGCCGAAAGCTCCAGCTGCTCCACCGACGGCTTGCCCCTCGACATGTCAAGCTTTAAGCCCTGCTCCTTAATCCTCCGGTACGTCTCCGCCAGCAATTCCCGCTCCTGCCGCAGTTCCTCCTCAGTCATTTCCTGGTAGGATTTCATGTAAGATTTCATACGCTGTCACTCCTTCTCATCTGTTCTATACTATGCAGTCTCTACTCATCCGGGTCCTCGTTTATTTTTCGAAAATACTCCCGGATGCCGGCCTCGTAGCCGTTCTCCGACGGCTCGTAGAACACCTCATCTGTCAGCGAATCCGGCAGATACTGCTGCTTAACGTAATGGTTTTTGTAAAGGTGGGCGTACTTGTAGCCGATGCCGCGGCCCAGCTTTTCGGCCGCCCCGTAGTGGGCGTCCATAAGGTGGGGCGGAACCGGCGGCGTCTTTGTCTCCTTCACGACCTTCATGGCCTTTCCAATGGCGTTCACCGCCGCGTTGCTCTTTGGCGCCGATGCCATGTAGGTGACCGCCTGGGCCAGTATCATCTGTGCCTCCGGCATTCCCACGCGCTCCGCCGCACTGGCCGCCGACGCCGCCACGACAAGTGCCATGGGGTCGGCGTTTCCGATATCCTCCGACGCCAGAATCATAATGCGCCTCGCGATAAACTTTATGTCCTCCCCCGCGTAGAGCATCCGCGCCAGATAGTACACGGCTGCGTCCGGGTCCGACCCTCTCATGCTCTTGATAAAAGCGGATACGGTGTCGTAGTGGCTGTCCGACTCTCTGCCGCAGGAGATGACGCGCTTTTGTATGCACTCGCTGGCCACATCTATTGTTATGTGAATCACGCCGTCCTCCCCCGGCTCCGTGGTCAGAACCCCGAGCTCGATGGCCGTAAGGGCCGCCCTGGCGTCCCCGTTTGACACATCCGCCAGAAAGGTCAGGGCATCCTCGTCGATGGCGGCGTTGTATGTACCAAGCCCCCGCTCCTCGTCCGCAAGCGCCCGCAGAAGCAGCTCCTTTATGTCCTCCCCCGACAGCTTTTTCAGCTCAAATATGACGGAGCGGGACAAAAGCGCCGGATTCACCTCAAAATACGGATTCTCGGTTGTCGCCCCGATGAGCACAACGGTGCCGTCCTCCACGAAGGGAAGCAGATAGTCCTGCTGCCCCTTGTTGAACCGGTGAATCTCGTCGATAAAAAGAATCGTCTTCTTCCCGTACATGCCCTGGCGTTCCTTCGCCGCCGCGATGACATTTTCCATATCCTTTTTGCCCGCCGCGGTTGCATTTAACTGGGTGAACTCGGCGCTGGTGGTATTTGCGATCACCTGCGCCAGCGTGGTCTTTCCGGTGCCCGGCGGCCCGTAGAAAATCACCGAGCCGAGCTTGTCCGCCTTAATCGCCCGGTAGAGCAGCTTATCCTTCCCCACAATGTGCTGCTGCCCCACAACCTCATCCACTGTCCTGGGTCTTAACCTGGACGCCAGAGGCCCCTGGGACTCTTTGTTCTGCTCTCTCATATATTCAAATAAATCCATCGCTTTCCTCTCGTTCGCCTTCTGTTATGAATAATTAAAATTGAAATCCTTCATTTTTATCTCTAAAACCCGGATTGTTTCCCTTTAAAAAGTTTCTATATGACAGATCAAGCGCCGGAAAATTCATTTTCCTTTCTCTAGGATACATGAACCTCCGGCACTTTACAATAAGAAAGTTATTTTTCTGCAATATGCATGAAAACGGGCGCAATCACTGCCGCTTCCTGTCAGATTTTCCCAACGAAATCGCTCACTGTCTTACGCGGGCCTCCAGAGCCCCGTCCTTTACGCCGATCTCAATCACGTCCTTCGCGGCCACCGCGTCGGATAATATCAGCTTTGCCGAGAGCGTCTCCACGTATTTCTGCAGAAAACGCTTAAGGGGCCTTGCTCCGTACACCATATCGTAGCCGTGCTCCGCCACAAACTGTTCGGCCTCGTCTGTCAGCGCGACGGAAATCTCTCTGTCCGCAAGGCGGCTGTTTAACTCCCGCATCATCAGCTTAACGATGCTTCCGATGTCGGCCCTGGTCAGCGGCTTAAACATAATGATCTCATCCAGGCGGTTTAAAAATTCCGGCCGAAAGTGTCCCCGCACCTCCTCCATGACCCGCTCCTCTGCCGGCTGCGCGATGGTTCCGTCCTCTGCGATGCCCTCCAGCAGCTCCCCGGAGCCCAGGTTGCTTGTCATGATAATGATGGTGTTCTTAAAGTCCACGGTGCGCCCCTGGGAGTCGGTAATGCGCCCGTCGTCCAGCACCTGAAGCAGCACGTTGAACACGTCGGGATGAGCTTTCTCCACCTCGTCGAAGAGCACCACCGAGTAGGGCTTTCTGCGCACCGCCTCAGTGAGCTGGCCGCCCTCGTCGTAGCCCACGTATCCCGGAGGCGCCCCGATCAGGCGGGATACGGAGTATTTCTCCATGTACTCGCTCATGTCAAGCCGCACCATGTTGGTGTCGTCGTCGAAGAGGCTGCCGGCAAGGGCCTTGGCCAGCTCCGTCTTTCCGACGCCGGTCGGCCCGAGAAACAGGAAGGAACCGATGGGCTTTGACGGGTCCTTGATGCCCGCCTTCGAGCGGATAATTGCCTCCGTCACCTTCGTCACGCCGTCGTCCTGCCCGATCACCCGCCGGTGCAGCTCCTCGTCCAGATGCAGCGTTTTGTTGCGCTCGCTCTCCGTCAGCTTCGCCACCGGAATGCCGGTCCAGCGGGATATGATGCGGGCGATCTCCTCCTCGCTCACGCTCTCGTGGACGAGGGAGAGGTCCCGCTCCTTAAGCTTTGCCTCCTCCGCCTCCAGCTGCTTTAGCATCTGGGGCAGCACGCCGTACTGCAGCTGGGCCGCCTTCTCCAGATCGTAGCTCTGCTGGGCCTGCTTCATCTCGTTTCGGGTGCTCTCAATGCTCTCTCTGAGCCGGCTGACCCGGTCCACCGCATCCTTCTCGCTGCTCCACTGGGCCTTTCGGTTGTTCAGCTCGTCTTTGAACTCCGCAAGCTCCTTCTGCAGATTTGCAAGCCGGTCCCGGCTCAGGCGGTCCGTCTCCTTTTTAAGCGCCGTCTCCTCGATCTCCAGCTGCATCACCCTGCGGTTCAACTCGTCCAGCTCCGTCGGCATGGAGTCCAGCTCGGTCTTAATGAGAGCGCAGGCCTCGTCCACCAGGTCGATGGCCTTGTCCGGCAGAAACCGGTCCGAGATGTAGCGGTTGGACAGTGCCGCCGCAGACACAAGGGCCGCGTCGGCGATCTTTACGCCGTGGAACACCTCGTAGCGCTCCTTGAGCCCCCGCAGTATGGAGATGGTGTCCTCCACGGTCGGTTCGTCCACCATCACCGGCTGGAACCGCCGCTCCAGCGCTGCGTCCTTCTCGATGTACTCCCGGTACTCATTTAAGGTGGTGGCGCCCACGCAGTGCAGCTCGCCCCTGGCCAGCATGGGCTTAAGCAGCTGTCCGGCATCCATGGCCCCGTCGGTCTTTCCCGCTCCCACAATCGTGTGGAGCTCATCGATAAAGAGGATGATCTGCCCGTCGGAGCTCTTCACGTCGTCCAGCACCGCCTTAAGGCGCTCCTCAAATTCGCCGCGGTACTTCGCCCCCGCAATCAGCGCCCCCATATCCAGCGCAAACAGCCTCTTATCCTTTAACGTCTCCGGCACGTCCCCGCGGACGATGCGCTGGGCAAGCCCCTCAACCACGGCGGTTTTGCCCACGCCCGGCTCTCCGATCAGCACCGGATTGTTTTTCGTCTTGCGGGACAGAATGCGGATCACGTTGCGGATCTCCGCGTCTCTTCCGATAACCGGGTCCAGCTTCTGCTGTCTCGCCCGCTCCACCAGATCCTGTCCGTACTTCTCCAGCGTGTCGTAGGTCGCCTCCGGGTTGTCGCTCGTCACCCGCTGGTTGCCCCGAACCGTTGACAGCGCCAGAAGGAAGCGGTCTCTTGTCAGTCCGTATTCCCGGATCAGCTCCCGCATCGCCGGATTCGGATATTTCAGCAGGCACAAAAACAGATGCTCCACCGACACGTACTCGTCGCCCATCTGTTTTGCCTCGTCCTCGGCATGAATTAAAACCTGATTTAAGTCTTTGCCAACCCGGAGCTCCCCGCCGGACACCTTCACCCGCGCCGCCAGCCTGCGCTTTGCGTTTTCCGTAAAATGCTTAACGTCAATTTCCATCTTCTCTGTCAGTCTGGCGATCAGCCCGTCCTCCTGCACAAGCAGCGTCACCAGAAGATGCTCCTGCTCGATCTCCTGATTTCCGTATTCGCAGGCAAGCTTTTCACAGGCATTCACAGCTTCGATTGATTTCTGTGTAAATTTTTGAATGTTCATAGATACTTACCTCCCTTTTTGATGAGGTCATCATAGCACGCATATTAGCACTCGTCAAGCGAGAGTGCTAATATTTTCTGAAAATTTAATATTTTTAAATCAAAAGGGACAGCCCTCACAGGCTATCCCTCCTCTTTTGCATTTTTCCCCGGCGTCTCTTTTCCTTCGCCCCTTTTACCGTAGAACAGGGTCCCATAAAAAGATCCGATTGCAGGTATAAACGGCCAGAAACTCTCTGCATTCCCGTCAGGAAAAATACAGACTGCGCCGATAATCAGAAGCACTGCCGCAGAAATAAATCCGAACAGCTGCAATCCGGATTTCATCTTTAATGGAAGCGCGGATGATCTCAGGCCTGCCGGAATTCAGTGACCTGCAGCTGTTCCTCTGTACTCACTGATTGCCCCCTTCATAACTTTCCCGAAAATGCCCGCTTTTGTCAACCGCTTTATCCTCCGGCCCCAGGTTCGCGGGCGGAAGGCATGTGTGCCCGCTGCACACATAGCAGGTTGTCTTTCCGTTTAAGAGCCGGTATCCGTCCCGCTCCCGGTCAAGCAGCCGCACGGCGGCGCTGAGCGGAAGCCCCCGAAGCACCTCCCCGAAGGAGTCGCCGTCTGCCACCACTGCCGTTATCTGCATCGGCGGATGCTTCTCATACAGAAGCGCGATGAGAAGCATCGCATGTCCCGCCGGATACCCCTTCGCCCGGGAGGAGAGAAATGCAAGCTGTTTTTCCGCAAGACTGCGGTACGACGGGCTGTCCGTCATCTGCGAGAGCCGCACCAGGCAGTAGGCCATCACTCCGTTTCCGCCCGGCAGCGCCCCGTCGTATGTCTCCTTCGGCCGGGTGATCAGGCTGTCGTTGCGGGGACCGCACAGAAAATAGCCGCCGGCCGGGTCCGCAAACTGCCGCTCCGCCTCATCCATAAGCTCCTTTCCCCGGGCAAAATATCTCTCCTCCCCCGTCACCTCGTACAGTCCGATCAACGCCGCGGCATAGTAAGCGTAATCGTCAAGAAAGCCGCAGACGCCCCGCTGCCCCTTCCGAAAGCTTGCGTACAACAGCCCGCCGTCGGAGAGATTCCTTTCGATAAACCGGCAGGCGTCCTTCGCCGCCGCAAGAAAGCGCTCCTTTCCGCTCACCCGAAAGAGCACGGCAAACGCCAGAATGGCCAGCGCGTTCCATGACGTCAGAATCTTGTCGTCCGACACAAGGGACGCCCGCTTTTTCCGATAGCAGTACAGAAGTCTGCGCTGCTCCTCGAACGCATCCGTGATCTCGTTCCCCTGCAGCAGGTTCGGGATGCTCTTTCCCTCAAAATTTCCCTGCCTGGTAATGCCGTAGTGGCGGCAGAAGGCCGCGCCGTCCCGCTCCCCCAAGACAAGGCACACCTCCTCCGGCGAAAGGGTGTAAAACTTCCCCTCCTCGCCGTCGCTGTCCGCGTCCTGCGCGCTGCCAAAGGCGCCCTCTTCGGTCCCAAGCTCCCGCAGGATATAGTCCGCGGTCTTCTCCGCCGTGTCTAAAAGAACAGTGTTTCCCGTCGCCCGATAGGCGGCGGCATACGCCATTATGAGCAGCGCATTGTCGCAGAGCATCTTCTCAAAGTGGGGCACAAGATACTGCCGGTCCGTGGAATAGCGGGAAAAACCGTAGCCGATCTGGTCAAAAATACCGCCCCTTCGCATCTGCATCAGCGTGTGCTCCGCCATTGCAAGAGCCTCCCCCTCCCCGTTCCTCCCGTAGAGCAGAAGAAATAAAAGATTGTGGGGCGACGGAAATTTCGGCGCTCTGCCAAAGCCTCCGCAGGTTCGGTCGTAGCTTTCGGCAAACATGCGAAAGGCACGCCCAGGCAGCCCCTCGTCGGCCCCTGTCTCCCCCTCGCATACGGGCCGGTCCGCAAAAAGCTCCGCCATAATCTGCTCCGATCTGGCCACAAGCTCTTTATCGTCCGCCTGCCAGAGCTCGGCAATGCGGGCGATCAGCTCCTTAAATCCCACCATGCCATACCTTGAGCTGGGCGGAAAATACGTCCCCGCATAGAAGGGCTTCTGCTCCGGCGTCAGAAACACGCTCATGGGCCAGCCGCCGCTGCCGCTTAATGCCTGGCAGGCCGCCATATATACGCTGTCTATGTCCGGCCGCTCCTCCCGGTCAACCTTAACCGATATATAATTCTGATTTAATATTTTTGCAGTGGTTTCGTCCTCAAAGCTCTCCTGCGCCATCACATGGCACCAGTGGCAGCTGCTGTAGCCGACGCTCAGAAACACCGGCTTGTTCTCCCGTCTCGCCCGCTCAAAGGCATCCGCGCACCAGGGATACCAGTCCACCGGATTGTCGGCGTGCTGCAGCAGATAGGGGCTGCTCTCACTGCTCAGATGATTTCCCATGTCCCTTCCCTCCCGCCGGATGCTTAAACACCTTCATATTTCTGAAACGCATCGTCCAGAACCTTTTTCAGCGTCGCCGCGGACTCGTGCAGCGCCGTCACCTCCTCCTGATCCAGGGTGATGGGCACCTTCGTCTCACAGCCATTTTTTCCGATGATGCACGGCATGGACAGTACAACGTCCGCGATGCCGTACTCCCCGTGCATCATTGTGGAGAGCGGGAGAATAGACTTCTCGTCCCCCACGATGGCCTCGCAGATCCGTCTCACCGACATGGCGATGCCGTAGTAGGTCGCGCCCTTTTTGGCGATAATCTCGTAGGCGCTCTCCCGGACCTCCTCCGCAATGCGGCCGGTGGACTCTGCATGATTGTAGTGCCCCCGCATCTCACAGAAATCATCCAGGGGCACGCCGGAAACGTTCGCGCTGCTCCAGGCCACAATCTCGCTGTCGCCGTGCTCGCCCACGATAAAGGCGTGAACACTGCGGCTGTCCACCGCAAGATGACGCCCGAGCCTCGCCTTAAGCCGTGCGGTGTCCAAAACCGTGCCGGAGCCGATCACGCGGTTTTCCGGATAGCCGGATAGCTTCAGCGCCGCATAGGTCAGAATGTCCACCGGGTTTGCCACCACCAGCAGTATTCCCCCAAAATCCCGCTTCACAATCTCCGGGATAATCGACGCGAAAATCCCGATATTTTTGTGAACCAGATCCAGTCTGGTCTCATCCGGCTTCTGGTTCGCCCCCGCCGTAATAATAATCAGCCCCGCGTCCGCCGCGTCGTCGTAGTCCCCGGCATAGATGCGCATGGGACGGGCAAAGGGAATGCCGTGGGCAATATCGTGTGCCTCCCCCTCCGCCTTATCGCGGTTGGCGTCAATCAGAACCATCTCCGAAAACAGCCCGCTCTGCATCAATGCAAAAGCGGATGCCGAGCCCACAAACCCGCATCCGACCATCACAGCTTTCCCATAATTAATTTTTGATTCAATCGTTTTTCCGCTCTCGCTCATACCCTTTCTCTCCCATCATTTTTCCGTATTATTATACCATTTTGAAAACAAATTAAATATATATTTAACCATGTTTTCAACCGTTCCAGACAAGTATTCCCGGATACGGATATTTTATGACAGGAGAGAAAATATTCTTACCTTCAGATCCCGATATTCCGATTTTTAAATATTAAATCATCATTCAACAACAGACCATTCTTCAAAATCGTCCACCTGATAATCCGCCGCATCCCCGCAGTCGTTCTCCGGAGAGATGTTCGACCTGACATAGAAGGTGTCCATTCCCGCCTGCGCCGCCCCCGCTATGTCGGTGCGTGAGTCGTTCCCGACAAACAGCGTTTTTTCCCCGCATATGCCGTGCTTTTCGGTCAGCGCGCGAAAAAAACGAATATCCGGCTTTTTGGTGCGGTAATCCGAGGATATGAATATGTCGTCAAACCAGTCCGCAATCTTTAATACCCGCATCTCGTGTGCGGTGAAAATCCGCTGGGCGTTGGATAGCAGATAAATCCGCTTTCCAAGCGCCTTTAAGTGGGCAAGCATTTTTTCGGTGCCCGGGTACACCCGCACATACTCCGTTGTAAGAATGCGGAAAAACTGCCCGGCATGTACCGCCAGCGCGCGGTCCGCCGTCACGTTCTTCTCCTCAAACAGCGCCAGAAACACCTCCGTGATCTCAATTTCCGGGGAGGCCTCGTGGGCATAGCGCGGTTCCTGCTCCAGCGTCGCCTTAAGCGCACGCTCCCGCCCCGCCACAAGGGCCTCATAGCGGTCCCAAAGCTCCCCGGGCTCATAGCAGGCGCCGTAATAGCCGTAGAAGAGCGCCAGCTTCTGCCACACCTCCTTCCTCTCCTCGTCCGTGCGGATATCCACCAGTGTCCCGTACAGATCGAACACATAAGTATCGTAGTTTTCCGGCAGTACTGCAAGCTGCCGTTTCTTATCCATTTTTACCTCTCTTTCGTTTGCTGTATCTCTACACCAGCCGCTGTCTCAGCTGCCCGAGAATCTTTCGCTCCATGCGGGAGACCGCCACCTGGTTTGTGCCCAGAATTCTTGCCACCTCCGCCTGGGTGCGGTTTTCCATGTACCGCAGGGAAATCAGCCGCGACTCCTGCTCTCCCAGACGGTCCAGCACCTGCGTTAAGGCGATGCGGTTTAAGATGGGCGCCTCAAAATTTTTCCGGTCCTCCAGCTGGTCCTCAATGGTGAGCCCCCGGTCCTTATCCCCGGCCACACTCCGGTGTATGCTGTCCACCTCGATGCTTGCCTGCGTTGCCATAATAATGTCCTCGTAGGCAAGCCCGGTCTCCTTCTCCAGCTCCTCCACTGTCGGCTCCCGGTTGTCCGTTTTTTTCAGCTGTTCTCGGATAATTGCAATTTTTCTTGCATTCTCCTTTATCTGACGACTGACATGAATCATTCCGTCGTCCCGCAGAAAGCGGCGGATCTCCCCCATAATCAGCGGAACCGCGTAGGTGGAGAACGCGTAGGAGAGAGACGGATCAAACCGGTCGATTGCCTTGATCAGCCCGATCGCCCCGATCTGATTCAGCTCCTCCATCTCCACGCCGCGCCCCGCAAAACGGCCCGACACCATGTACACCAGACCCATATTTTCGGTAATCAGACGGTCTCTGACCTCCTTATCCCCTGCCTGTGCCTTCGCGATGGACTCTCTCCACGCCGTCTCTTCTGTGGCCGCGCTATTCTTCACAGTCCTCCGCTATGTATTTCCAGAGAACGACACGGGTGCCCTTCCCCGGACAGCTCTCCACCTCAAGCCGGTCCGTAAATGCCTCCATAAAGGCAAAGCCCATGCCCGAGCGCTCCAGCTGGGGCTTCGACGTGTAGAAGGGCTGCCTTGCCTGCTCGATATCTGCAATTCCGATGCCGTCGTCCTCCACCGTCACCATCAGCTCCCCGCCCTGGCGGTCGCAGGCGATTCGAACCTGCCGGCTCTCGTCGCTGTAGCCGTGAATAATGGCGTTTGTCACCGCCTCGGACACTGCGGTCTTCACGTCCGCAAGCTGCTCCAGCGTCGGGTTCATGTCCGCCATAAACGCCGCCACCAGCATCCGGGCCAGCCCCTCGTTCACCGATCTGGCATCAAAGGATGCCTGCATGTGATTCACTTCCATATCTTACCTCCCGTCTGTGCCGTAGTCCGTGCTTATGATTCGATCCAGCGCCGACTTTTCAAAAATGCGCTTCGCCCGCTCGCACATGTTGATCGCGTACACTCTGCCGCGGTACATCTCCATCGTGCGGCTTCTGCCGATCATAATGCCGATCACGGAGCTGTCCATAAACTCCGTATTCTCAAAGTCAAACACGACGGATTTTACATGCCATGAGTCGATGAGAAAGTCGATCTCCCTGCTCATGCTCTTCGCCGCGTGGTGATCCACCTCCCGGGGCATCGGCACAAGCAGGCTCTCCTTCTCGATTTTGTACGGTATTTCCATCTCATTCCCCTTTCCATCCCACAGACAAACCTGTCCGTATTATGCAGACCGTCCCACTGCGCATAAAAAGACACCCGGAGAATCTCTCCCGGATGTCTTTCGTAATGCATCGCCGCCTGCCCAAAAGACACCCCGGAATTCTCCCCCGGATATCCTTTGCAGCGCTACTGCTGCGCGTCTGCGTAATTGCGCGCGGTGCGGGCGCGCTCCGTGTTCGGATAGTTTTCCAGAATATACTGGTAGTAAGGCTTCGCCGACTCAAGGTCTCCGCCTCTGCGGTAGGCCTGCGCCAGATAGTAGGCCGCATTGCCGTCCGCGTAATCCTCTTTCTCGTCCACAACCTTCTGCAGGCAGTCCACCGCATCCTCGTAGCGCCCTCTGCTGTAATGGCTGTAGCCGTCATTGTAGAGGGTTTCCAGATACTTCGCCTGCACCTGCTCGTTCAGGCCCTCGTAAATCTTCTTCGCGCTCTTAGAGAGATAGGACGTATCCACCTTCTCGATCACGTCCCCCGCCTTCACCATGTCGCCCTCGGCGTAAGCCACGTAGGCCCGCAGCAGATTCTCATAGCTCTTAACCTCGTCCTCCGTCTGCGCGCTTGCTGCGGCCGCCTCTTCCAGCTGCCCCTGAAGCTCTGCCACCTGCTCCTCCAGCTCCCGGATCGTCTGCGCACCGGCAGCCACCGTCTCGCTGGCCTCCAGAAGCTTCTGCTGCGCCTGCTCGTTCACCTCATTGCGCACCCCCGGCACCACAAGGCAGGCCGTGGCGGCCCCGCCGATCAGAAGGCCGATGACAATGGACAAAAGCGTGGAGCCGATGGACGACTCCTTGAACCGCTTCGGCATAATGATCGTCTCATTGCCGCTCTGATAGGAGATCAGATCGTCGTCCTTCGACTTTTTGGACGAGCCGCTGTCCTTCGCCAGCTCGTTTACCTCCTTCAGGTAGCGGAGCGTCACCGTGTTGTCGGCGTCGATGCGCACCGCGCTCCGCAGGGATTTCTTCGCCTGCTCCAGCTTGTTCTCCTGCATATACAAAAGCGCCAGAAGCTGGTGCCCCCTCACAAGCTTCGGATTCAGCGACAGCACCTTTTTAAGCTGTATGATCGCAAGATCCCTGCTGTCCTGTCTGCAGTACTGCAGCGCCTGATTGTACTTTTTGATCGTCTGGTTGACACTGTCAAGCCTGCCCTGGTTCTGCTGAATCGTGTCCAGATAACGGCTTGCGATATTGCCCTCCGGCATATAGCTGCGGCTGATGACCCACTCGCTTAAAGCGTCCACCGTTTCTCCCATCTCGCAGTACACAAGCCCCAGAAGATTTCTGGCATCAATGTTGTTCCGGTTGAATTTGAGCGCGCGCCGCAGGCTCTCGATTGCCCCCGAGAGATTGCGTACCTTCGCCTGCTCCAGCCCCAGATTATAGTAAGCGTTGGAAATACGCTTAATCCGCAGAAAAATGCCCAGATCCGTCCCGCAGGATGGACAATTTTCCTTTGTCCCCACTTCCGCCCCACATCTGTAGCATATCATCCTGCGCTCCTGCCGTCCCGAAGGATCTCGGTAATGATGTCGGTCACATCGGTCATATCGTGGTTATATATCGCAGCCTCCGCCTCTTCCACCTCAAGGCTCGGCTGAAAGTTCTTTAATTCCTCTTCGAAATTGATCATCTTATCCTCCGCTTTCCGTCCGCAGACATGTCCACAAAAAAGCCACCATATTTATTATAATATAGTGGCTCAGATATGCAAGTAAAATTCCTGGAACTTTTCCAAAATAAATCGCAAAATTCGCCTTATTCGGCACGGGGATTACACGACCCCCTCCAGCGCCGTCATAATCACATTGCCCTGGCGCTTGACGAACTCGATGGTGCTCTGCTCTTCCTTTATGGAAAGGGACACCTGGTCGATCACAACCGTCGTCCCCGGATACACGTCCCTCACAACGCGCACCGTAGCCCCCTTGCCTCTCTCCACAATGGCGTTTAACCGGGTCAGCTCCTTGTTGTCGGTGGCGATCTCCGCCTGCTTGGCCATCTTCGTGCGCAGCAGAACAATCCGGCGCTCATCCGTGCTGACATTGAGTCCCCGCTCTCTGGCGGCAATGTCAAACTGTTCCAGTCCCTGGGTGATCTTCGCAAGCACCTCGTTGGCGTCCTCCAGATGATTCTGAATGTCCACAATATTCTTAAGCACCTCCGTGCTGGCGCCCACATGCACCTTCGTCTTCACCTCGTTGGCATTGCCCAGAGTGACCGCCTCCACCCCCGCCGTGGCATAGGTGTAGCCCCCCACAATGCTGGCGCGCTTGCCGTCGAGAATGATCCGGTCGTAGCTGATCATGTTGCTGCTTAAGGCAGAATTCACCTCTATGTAGCCCTCCGCCTCAATGGTGCTGTACTCGAAGAACTTGGCGACGATATTTCCCTTGGAGCGGATGATTGCCTTGTGTCCGCCGAGAACGCCGCCCCGCAGCACAATATCCTTTCCCGCCTCGATGGTGCAGGCTTCGCAGATGCCGTCTACCGTGATGGAGCCGGTTGCCTTCACCACCGCCCCCACGGTGACATTGCCGTGAATCACCACATCGCCCCGGAAGTCAATGTTGCCCGTATGAACGTCCACATCCCCGCTCACCTCGTAAACGCTTAAGATCTGGATGCGGTTGTTCTTCATCTCAATCTTACCGGTCAGATCGGCCGTGTAAGTATTGTTGTCCTGGGAGCGCGAAAATCCCTTGCCCGTAAGCGGCGGCTGCGGTCTGCCTCTCCTGGCCGCCCGGGGCTTGCCTGTCACGGTCTTTCCGTCCTG
>CATJJD010000227.1 GCA_949740385.1 uncultured Lachnospiraceae bacterium | reverse complement strand
ATAATACTGTTTTTGTGAGAAAAAGAGAAACATATGTCAACCGATTGACATACCAAATAGATCGTGCTATCATCAGTTTAACAGAAGAAATTGCTCACGGAAAACCGGGGGCAGGTTTGTTATCAAAAAGATAGGAGGAACGGAAAAATGAAGAGGAAGTTTATTGCAATGGCACTGACGGCTGTGATGGCCGGATCGCTTGCTGCGTGCGGAGGCGAAGGCGGCTCCGGGGACGAAAACGGCGGCAATGGGGGGGTTTCTATCACAGTGTTTAACTCCAAGATGGAGGTGCAGGATCAGTTTGTCCAGATGGCAGAGCGCTACGGCGAGGAGAAGGGTGTGAATGTTGAGGTGTACTATTCCAACGACACCGTGGCAAGCCACATCGCCACAAAGTACGCGGGAAATGATCCTTACACACTGGCCATGATGGACGCAAAGGACATCTACGCGCTGGCAGGTGAGTACGGTGCGGATATGACCGGAGAGAAGTGGGTGGAGAACACCGAGTACGCCATTGAGGTGGACGGGAAGGTAGTTGGTTTCCCGATGTGTGTCGAGGCCCGGGGCGTGATGTACAACGCGGAGGCTATCGAGGCGGTCACGGGCGAGACCTTTGACCCGACGAAGTATCAGACGCTGGACGCATTTACAGAGCTTCTCGAGCAGCTTGTGGCCGGCGGCATGGAAGCGCCGGTTGGTATTATGAAGGAGGACTGGTCTCTGGCGGGACATTTCCTGGGGGAGACATACGAGCAGAAGGAGGACCCGGAGGCGGCGGTAACCGCGATGCTGGAGGGCACCGCAGATCTGGCGAATGACGAGAAGTTCAACTCTCTGCTGGACACCTTCGACGTGTTAAAGAAGTACAATTACGCGGCGGGATCGCCGATTGCTGCGGAGCGTGAGGTTTCCGAGCAGAAGCTGGCGGAGGGCGAGATCGCGTTTATGTTCGGCGGCAACTGGGACTGGTCAATGATCAACGCATATGACTACACGGAGAACATGGGAATGATGCCGATTCCGCAGAACACCTCCGACGGAACCAACACAAAGCTTGTGGGCGGCGGCTCCAAGTTCTTTATGATCGACAGCTCCGACAATACGTCCGAGGAGCAGCGTCAGGCGGCGAAGGATTTCCTGAACTGGCTCGTATTCGAGGCGGACGGCAACAAGTTTATCACCGAGGAGTGCCAGCTTGTTCCGGCCTTCTCCAACATCGACGCTTCCGCCCTTGACCCGCTGTCCCTGTCGGTTAAGTCCTACGCGGATTCCGGAAGCCTGATCGGCAACTACAACTACAATCCGGACGACATGATGACAATCTGCGGCGGCATTATGCAGAAATACCTTGCCGGTGAGATCGACCGGGCCGGCCTTGTATCCGAGCTGGAAGCGTACTGGTCTTCGGCGACGCCGATCGCTCACTGACACCCGGCCGCCTGCCGGACGAAGTTATGAAAAAAGGGTATTATAATAAGGAAGGAGAGGTAACATGAAAACAAGTACCACGTCCTACAAAGTAAGACAGTTTCTCCTGTTTGGAGGGGTGACCACATTTGTCTTTTGCGCGGTCGTCATTGTACCGTTCCTCTACGGTCTGTATCTGACCTTTACAAGCTGGGACGGCGTGTCGAAGGAAAAGCCCTTTGTTGCGCTTGCCAACTATGCCACCACCTTTGCGGACAGCGCCTACTGGCAGGCGCTGGGCAGAACGCTGGTCTACTCGGCCATCGCGGTTGTTCTGGTCAATGCGCTGGCGTTTTTCCTGGCATACATGCTTACCAGCGGCGTGAAGGGGCAGAATTTCTTTCGGGCCGGATTCTTCGTGCCGAACCTGATCGGCGGAATCGTGCTGGGTTATGTATGGAAGTTCGTGTTTAACCGGGCGTTTG
Organism: uncultured Lachnospiraceae bacterium; assembly: GCA_949740385.1. GTDB lineage: Bacteria > Bacillota > Clostridia > Lachnospirales > Lachnospiraceae > Roseburia. The sequence continues at coordinate 23,268 of CATJJD010000227.1, read as the reverse complement.
TGGCGGTGGGTGAAAAGCTGAACATCGGCGTGCTCTCCGATTCCTGGCTTGCGACGACAAACGGAGCGCTTCTCTGTCTGATTATCGTTTCCGTGTGGCAGTATGCCGGATACATGATGCTTATCTACGTGGCGGGCTTTATGAGCGTGTCGGAGGATGTGCTGGAGGCGGCGCGGATTGACGGCTGCACCGGAACTCAGACACTCGTACATATTTCGGTGCCGCTCATGGCATCCTCCTTTGTACAGTGCCTGTTTCTGACCATCACGCGCTGTTTCATGGTCTACGACGTGAACCTCTCCCTCACAAACGGGGAGCCGTTCAACAGCTCCGTGCTGGCGGCGATGCATGTGTACAATCAGGCGTTTAAGTACAAGAACTACGGCGCGGGCCAGGCGGAGGCGGTAGTGCTGTTTGCGGTCTGTGCAATCGTCGGTGTTCTTCAGGTGTCGATCGGTAAGAAAGCGGAGGTGGAAGCGTAATGGATATGAATGAAAAGGCCGCAAAGGGCAAAAAAATCAGACACGCAGTGAAGCTGATCGTTCTGGTACTGCTGTTTCTCTGTTTTATCTTCCCGTTTGTTCTTGTGGTAATCAACGTGTTCAAGACAAAGGGCGATATCACATCCAACCCGCTGGCGCTGATCGGCGCTCACGGGTTTACCTTTAAGAACTTTCCGGAGGCAATCCGCAAGATGAACTTCGGCTCGGCATTTATAAACTCCTTCATTATTACCGTTTTCTCGACGGTAATCACGATACTGCTCTCCTCCATGACCGCATTTCTCATGGTGCGGAACAAATGGAAGGTGAACGGAATTCTGTTCGGGCTTATGATTGCATCCATGGTTATTCCGTTTCAGGTGCTGATGATTCCGCTTGTGTCGCTCTACGGCGGCTGGCTCGGCATCTTAAACCACAGAGCCACACTGATCTTTATGCATGTGGGCTTCTCCCTCTCCATGGCGACCTTCATGTTCCACGGCGCGATTCACACGAATGTGCCGGTTTCGCTGGAGGAGGCGGCCACGATTGACGGCTGCACCCGGTGGCAGACTTACTGGAAAATCGTATTTCCGCTGTTAAAGCCGACCATTGCGACCGTCGCGATCATCGATGCAATGGCCTTCTGGAACGACTATCTGCTTCCGAGCCTTGTGCTGGGAAGAAAGGAGCTGTACACGCTCCCGATTGCCACGCAGGCGTTTTACGGCACTTACTCCACGGATATGGGTCTTGTGATGGCGGCGCTCCTTCTGGCAATGCTGCCGATTCTGATACTGTACCTGTTCCTGCAGCGCTACATTGTGGAGGGCGTTACGGCCGGCGCGGTGAAATAATTGAAGACAGGGGTTTACCGATATGAAGAAAATTGAAAACAAATGTATGCTGATTACCTATGCGGATTCCATGGGGAAAAACCTGGCCGAGCTGGAAGTGCTTCTGGACCGGTACTTTAAGGAGGCGGTGGGAGGGGTGCACATACTGCCCTTCTTCCCCTCCTCCGGGGACCGGGGGTTTGCGCCGATGGATTACCACAAAGTAGACCCGGCCTTCGGCGGCTGGGAGGATGTGGAGCGCATCGCAGAGAAATACTATCTGATGTTCGACTACATGATCAACCACATTTCCGCCCAAAGCCCGTACTATCAGGATTTCCTTGCGAAGAAGGACGCGTCCGTCTACCGCGACCTGTTTATCCGCTACAGGGATTTCTGGGAGAACGGGGAGCCGACTGCGGAGCAGGTGGACGCCATCTACAAGAGAAAGCCCCGCGCGCCCTATGTGGAGGCTCATTTTGCCGACGGCACGGCGGAGAAGGTGTGGTGCACCTTCGACGAGGAGCAGATCGATATTAACTGCAAATCGGAGACGGCAAAGGAGTTTATCCGCGACAACCTGGAGACGCTGTGCGCCCACGGCGCTGCGCTGATTCGGCTGGACGCCTTTGCCTACGCCACCAAGCGGGCGGGGACCAGCTGCTTTTTCATCGAGCCGGACGTGTGGGAATTTCTGGGGGCGTGCGGGGAGATCGTTGCAAAGAGCGGCGTGCTGCTTCTGCCGGAAATTCACGAGCACTACAGTATGCAGAAAAAAATTGCAGATCAGGACTACTATGTGTATGATTTTGCTCTTCCCATGCTGCTGATCAATGGGTTATACTATGGGCAGAGTAAGTATCTGAAGCACTGGCTTTCAATCTGTCCCCGCAAACAGTTTACCACACTGGATACCCACGACGGCATCGGGGTGGTGGATGTGAAGGACCTTCTGCCGGACGAGGAGATTGAGCGGACGAAGGAGGACATTTTCAAATTCGGCGCAAACGTCAAGAAGATCTACAACACGGCGGCCTACAACAATCTGGACATTTACCAGGTGAACTGCTCCTACTATTCGGCGCTGGGCGACGACGACGCAGCCTATCTGCTGGCGAGAGCCGTCCAGTTTTTTGCGCCGGGCATTCCGCAGGTGTACTATGTGGGGCTTCTGGCGGGCAGAAATGACCTGAAGCTTCTGGAGGAGACGAAGGTCGGGCGCAATATCAACCGCCACTACTATGACGCAGAGGAGGTGGGACGGGAGGTGGAGCGCCCGGTTGTGAAAAAGCTTCTGTCCCTGATGAAATTCCGCAACACACACCCGGCGTTCGACGGAGATTTTGTTCTGGAGGAGTGCGGCGACGAGGAGCTTCGTATTCTGCGGGAGCACGGCGGCCAGTGGGCGAGACTTACTGCAAACCTGAAAACAAAAGTATACGAGGTGACTTACAGTGAGCATGGAGAAAAAAGAACTCTGGATTGACAAAGGGTATGTGACGATTCCGGTGTGGGCGGGAGCGTCCCTGGAAAAGCTGGAAATTTTCTGCGGTGAAGACGACGGCAGAGCGGAAAAGGTGTTTGAATTCCGCGTGCCGTCCGGCCCGCCGGAGTCCGGAGCCGAAAAGAGCTTTGATGCATATTTGCCGGTGGAACCGTATATTGGCAGAAAACTGACATTTTCCGGCAATTTCAGCGACCTGTTTTTCCTGGGAATCCAGAATACTGCGGAAAAGCCGGCAAAGGACAGCGGGGCGGAGGATGCGAAAAGGCCTTCGCTGCACTTTGCGGCGGGGACGGGGTGGACCAACGATCCCAACGGGCTGGTGTACCATAACGGCGTCTATCACATGTATTTTCAGTACAATCCATTTGATGTGAACTGGGAAAATATGTGCTGGGGACACGCGGTGAGCACCGACCTGCTCCACTGGGAGGAACTGGATGCCGTTATGTTTCCGGACGAGAACGGTACGATGTTTTCGGGCAGCGGCATTGTCAATGAGCGGGAGTGCCTGGGGCTGCAGAAGGATGCCCTGGTATTTTTCTACACGGCGGCAGCGGGCTGCAACGACTGGACGGAGGACAAGGCATTTACCCAGCGGACTGCGGTGAGCACCGACGGCGGGCAGACTCTTGTGAAGCTCGACCGGGGCGTGGTGCCGCCAGTCGGGGAGGAGAGCCGCGATCCGAAGGTATTCTGGCACGAAGAGAGCCGGGCATACGTTATGGTGCTCTGGCTGTACGAGGATGTGTTTGGAATTTTCCGCTCCGAGGACCTTGCGGCGTGGCAGGAGAGCGACCGGGTAAAGCTGGAAAAGGGCTGGGAATGCCCGGACCTGTTCTCTCTTGCGGATGAGGAAGGGCGGAAACGGTGGATGTTTCTGACGGCGGACGGCTATTATTATCTGGGAGAGTTTGACGGGTACCGTTTCCGGCAGACGGCGGAGCGACGCTGCGCCTACATGAACAAGGCACCCTATGCGGCCCAGACTTACTCCAACGTGAAGGACCGCAGGCTTCTGGTGGCCTGGCTTCGGCTTTCCTTTGCGGGGGAGAATTACGCCGGAGCCATGAGCCTGCCCCGGGAGCTGTCGCTGACCGGCGCCGGGGAAGATGCCAGACTGTGCTTAAAACCTGCCGGAGAGCTTGCTGCGTGGTTTGGGCAGCAGGGGGCGGGAAAGCCCGGCAAGGGAGACGGGCAGTGCTGCGGTGAGCGGGACGGCGCTGTTTATATGTCTGTGGGCTGCGATGACGCAGAAGGGCAGTACTGCTGGGATGTCTGCGGCAATGAGCTTTCCTATGATGCGGCGAACGGCGTGTTTGCAGTGAACGGCGAGAGCATAACGATACCTGCGGGGATCGGAGATTTTGCGTTCTTTCTGGACGGGCCGATTCTGGAAGTGTCGGCGGATCATGACACACTTTTTGGCGCGTTTGAGATCAAAAGCGGCAAATAATGTAAAACAGCAGCAGGGGCTGCTGCAAAATGCGGAGTCAGACAGGATATGAGAAGCCCGCGGGGCGAATCATATCCTGTTTTGCCGAGATTTCGGTTTTGCGGCAGCCCCTGCCGTGTATTTTCAGGAGCGATCTGTCCCTTTTCACGCTGAATTGCAGGCGGTATAATAAAAGCGTATGTATCATACCGCATACAGGTAACCAACCAATCATACCAAAGAAAGGACGGATTATTATGAAGAAAAGAACTTTATTGGCTTGTCTGCTGGCTGTATGTATTGGAGCAAATATTTTGCTGCCGCCGCCTCCGGTTCCGCCGGTTGACCCGGAGGAGACGATTATGCCGCTCAATAATGTATTGGGCGAAGAGAAAAATTAAAGGATTATATTAAACCCTTTCCCTTTACAATAACTGAGAATTTTCTTTTGCGACCGTTTTCGAGCGGACAATCGGCTGATATAACATGCACTTCGAATATAAGATTGACACTTCTGTTTTTCCGGTTCTGTCAGATCTTTTTTCCGGTTGATGGCAATCCACGCCGGTTCAAAGATATACCCATCAAGGAAAGCCCCATTTCCGGTCGCAAAAGACAATTCAATGCCTGTCTTTACTTTCTCCAGCGCCCCATCATAATCCTCTATATCGGTCAGCAGATCTTTCCACAGTGTATTGATCAGCAGTGCCTCGTTGCTCCGATAGATCAGTGAAACGCTGCTCTGTTCCAGCTGATCCCATAACATGCGAAGCAGTCGGATTGCCGTGTCATAATCTTTCTTTTTACGAAAAATGATTGCATCATAGTATACAAGCGTCATCTCCCGCTGCGTATAAAAATGGGGCCCATAATCAATATCCCACTCCGGAATCGTCAGCCGGATCGCATCCTCCACCCGCATCTGGTACTCATCCGCCGTAATGTCTCCCGCCTCGAACAGCATAATATTTCGAATACTGGCGATAAACTGGGCATTCAGGCTGATCTGCGCCTTGTCTCCAAGCCGTTTCTCCAGCTCGTTTAGCTTATGCATAGCCAGCTCGTCCTGCTGGCGGTGCAGCAGATTTTTAATTTCCGCCGCCAGGGCCAGGTCCTGGTAGCTGTCGGAGATGATTTCTCCGTTGTAGGAGCCGAGAGGGATGTCCATATAATCGGAAAGTGCCTGATAGGTGCCTCTTTTTGCCACGCGTTTTCCGGCCTCCAGGGCGCGGTAGGTTTTCTCGCTGCACACATGCTCGTCGATATCCCTCACCCGCAGCCTGCGCTCAAGCCGGTACGCCCCAAGCACCTCGTGCAATAGACAGAATTCCTGATCCAGCTTTCCGTGCATCAGAGACGGCTCATCCACCTGAAATTCCTTCTTCACCCATGTGAGCGCCCAGAGTCCCCGCTCATATTCGCTCCGCTCCGCGGGATCGAGAAATTCACTCTCACGCAGCAGGCCCCGCAGAATATCGCACAGGCCTGTCAGCACGGCCTGTTTTCTGTGGAGCTTTAACGCCCGCCGGTAATAGCGGATCTTTTCCTCCGGGGAGGCATCCGCCATGTATTCCCCGTAAAGGCAGACGGCCCTCGCGTACACCCGGGTCTGCTCCTCCGCCGGCGTCTTTGTCTCAATGTAGCACAGAACCGACTGCAGCGTCGGTTTTATGTTGTGCCACTGGTCGGGACAGGCGTCAAGCCGGCGTTCCATGCCAAGAAGAATGTAGCAGATTTCCTCCGTGCCCAGGCACTGTCTGCCCGACAGAGGCTTCGGGTATCCGGTGACGGTCCTTGCGATGGCCCGGTCCATCAGATCGGTGTCGCACTGCATGTAGCCCTTCCAGAAATCCGAAAACTGTGCCTGCAGCCCCTCGTGGATACAGCGGGACTGCGCCATCGGCGAATCCCAGTCCCTGCTGCAGATGGTTCCGTTTTCAATTTTCTCCAGAATTTCCTTCTTCCAGCACAGGTATTCGTACTCGTGCTGAGAAAGCATAGCCAGGAAAAATTGTGAGGAAGCGCCGAGACGCTGCAGCAGCACATTCAGGACGAGGGCACCCGGCAGCATGCCGTTTTGCTCCAGTCTTGAGATCCCGCGCTGCGTCATCAGATTTTCCGTCAGTGCATCCTGTGTAATTCCACGGGCTTTCCGCATCTCGGTGAAGAGACAGCCGAAGGACTGATCCTGTCTCTTTGGGTCCAGTATTTTTCTGTCCATATTTTTTCCCCCACAGTTTTAGCATTTGTTGAAAAAGCAGCTCCCCTCAGATTTATCATACAATAAACAGGCGGAATGCTCAAACAAATAATGGGGGCGGGCAAAGATAGCCCTTTAATAGCAGTTTCCGTTATAATTTACTCCCACGCCGGGTAAATTGCCAGAGTTTTTGTGATTGTATATACTATATACATAATGACAGCAGAGAGGCGAAGGGCTTACAGTCTGCGCAGATCGGTTAACAGGTTCTGTACCTGCCGGATGGCCTGCTCCACCTGATTCTGTGCTTCGCCGATGCGGGACTGTACGAGGTAATCGGCCAGTATGCCGTCAAAGAAGTAGTCGGCGAACCCGAGAAAGCCGCCGGCGTTCAGGTTCAGATCGGCGTATATGGTTACGTCGCGAAGCTCACGCTGGAAGGCGCGGAGCGAATTTTTGGCATCCTCCATGTGAGATACTGCGTTGTTCATTTTGGAGCGCTTGATCATAGTTGTGACCAGCCCGCCCCCGAGCATGTCGGCGAAGCCCCAGTTTTCGGCGCTGTTTAATTCCTTCTGAGCGCTGTACAGGCACTGCAGTGCCCGCTCGCCGGCCGCGATGGCTTCGAATACTTCCCTCTGCATTTCATTTGTCATAAGCTTTCTCCTTTTCGCTCGATTTTTCGAAGGCGGAGACGTCCGTTATCCGGAGTCGCTGTGAGAACTGACCCTGCCGTCTGATTTTTTCCAGAATGCGGCAGAGCCGGACGCGCTGTGCAGGTTCCATTTGAATCACCACCTTGCGTTGTGAATTTTTTATGATATACTTTTTATGTATTATAGATAACGGAGGTGGAAGAATAAAGGGAAAGATTTGCGAAATAGAAGGTGCTTTTTCGAATGAGTCAAAGGAAATCCGCAAGGGGGAGTTATGGGCAGAAAGTCAGTCAAAGAGAACAAGAACGTATATCAGCAGTACAGGGAGCGGGAGGCGCTTACAAGGGAACAGGCGTCAGAGCGTATGGAGGTTGTGTCGGCGGACCGCATTGAGCGGATCGAGAATGAGCGCACGCTGCCGGAGCCGGACGATGTGATCCGCATGGCGGAGGCGTACCATGCGCCGGAGCTGTGCAATTACTACTGTTCTCACGAGTGTCCCATCGGCAGGAAGTATGTCCCGGCGGTGGAGGTCAGCGAGCTTCCCAACATTATACTGGAGACGGTTGCCAGCCTGAACGCCATGTACCCGCTCACCAACCGCCTGATTGAAATCTCGCGGGACGGTGTGATCTCGGACGATGAGATCACGGATTTTGCAGTGATACAGAATCATCTGGAGCAGGTGTCTCTGGCGGTGGACGCGCTCAATCTGTGGGTCGAGAAGACGGCTGCCGAGAACCAGATCAACGTGGAGCTGCTGCGGCAGTCGAGAGAGGGCTGCAGTTAAGGAGGGAGTATGACAGTTAATGAGGAAATGTACCGGCTTGGGAGTCAGCGCTCTGCAATCCGGGAATTGTTTGAGTATGGAAAAGGGCGCGCAGCCGAGATCGGAGCCGAAAATGTCTATGACTTTTCGCTTGGAAATCCGACGGTTCCCGCGCCGGAATGCGTGAATGAGACAATCCGTGAGCTGACGGAGACGACGGACAGCGTGAGCCTGCACGGCTACACCTCGGCGCAGGGGGATGAGGCGGTGCGGCAGGCCATAGCGGATTACATAAACAGGAGAGACGGCATGAGCGTTGCGGCAGACGATCTGTACATGACGATGGGAGCCGCGGCAGCTCTCTCCCTCTGCTTTCGGGCTCTGACCGTAAGCAGAGAGGATGAGTTTATCGCGGTTGCGCCGTTTTTTCCGGAGTATCGGGTGTTTGTGGAGGCGGCAGGGGCAAAGTCTGTCGTGGTTCCCGCGGATACCGGATCGTTTCAGATTGATTTTGAGGAGCTGAAAAAGCGGATTGGGCCGCATACGAGGGGTGTGATCATCAACTCGCCAAACAACCCGTCCGGCGCGGTGTACACAGAGGAGACTGTCCGCAGGCTGGCATCGCTGCTTCGGGAAAAATCGGCGGAGTATCAGACCAGGATATTTATCATCGCAGACGAGCCGTACCGGGAAATCGTCTACGACGGCGTGTCTGTGCCGTCTGTGCCGAAGTACTATGACAATACGCTTGTCTGCTATTCCTACAGCAAATCTCTGTCGCTGCCGGGAGAGCGCATCGGCTATGTGCTTGTGCCGCAGTCGGTGACGGAAAATCGGGCGGTGTATGCGGCCATTGCCGGAGCCGGGAGGGCCCTTGGCTATGTGTGTGCGCCGAGTCTGTTTCAGAGGGTGCTTGTCCGATGTATGGGACAGACCGGGGACGTGGAGCAGTATAAGAGAAACCGCGATCTTTTGTACGCGGGGCTTACGAAAATCGGCTACGAGTGCTTTTTGCCCCAGGGCGCATTTTACATGTTCGTTAAGGCGCTGGAGCCGGATGCGGACGCATTCTGTGAGCAGGCCAGGAAGGAGGAGCTTTTGATTGTACCCGGGACGGGATTCGGCTGCCCGGGGTATGTGAGAATTTCATACTGCGTGGATGCTGATATGATCAGCCGTTCTTTTCCGGCATTTGAACGACTTTATAAGAAATATTGTGCGGAGGAGCATTCGTGAAATTTATCAGGAAATCAAAGGCCTGCAATGCGAATTGGAGTTATCACGACTGCATCCAGGCCGTCATAACACAGATGGACGGAATCGCGGATGCCGGCGTCCGGCAGTCGGAAATGATCGTGCCGGCGGAGCGCGGTATCCGGGAGATTTGTTCCGTGGTGCAGACCAGCTCCGCGGACGCGGCAAAGAGCGCGGCGGTGTCAGGAGAGCTGTCCGGACGCGGGTATTTAACAGCCTGCTGGGCCGGTTCCGTATGCATAAATGATAAGACAAAGGTATGGAGAACCCCGAACCTGTTTCGGGGTTCTTTTTATGTAAATTTTGCTTGCGATATACCCGGCGGGAGTATATAATAGTGGTGTGAAAGATACCCCGGTGGGGTATATGCGGTATTGTGGACAGAAGGGAGACGACTATGGAGGGAAGGGAAGAGGAAATCCGGGAGGGTGCGGCATCTGCGTGCGGGGACTGCGGGATGAAGAAGCAGCGGACCGAAAAGGAGTGCCGGGATCTGATCAACCGCTTGAGCCGCATTGAGGGACAGATTCGCGGCATCCGGGGGATGGTGGAGAAGGACTGCTACTGCACGGACATTTTGGTTCAGGTCGCGGCGGCGAATGCGGCGCTCAACAGTTTTAATAAGAAGCTTCTGGCCAGTCACATCCGCACCTGTGTGGCGGACGGCATCCGAAAGGGGAATGACGAGAAAATCGACGAGCTGGTGGAGCTTTTGCAGAAGCTGATGAAGTGAGGCTTTGCGGCGGCGCGGTATAGAAACCGCGCGGATGTGGGAACATAGAGGAAGGAATAAGGAAAGGCAGGGAAGATATGGAACAATACAATGTAACCGGAATGAGCTGTGCGGCGTGCTCCGCCCGTGTGGAGAAGGCTGTCTCAAAGCTTCCGGGGGTGGAGTCCTGCTCGGTGAGTCTGCTGACGAACTCCATGGGCGTGGAGGGAACGGCCGATCCGGCCGCAGTGATCGCGGCGGTGGAGGCTGCCGGCTACGGCGCATCCGCAAAGGGCGGTACCGCGCAGAAGAAATCCGGGGCAGCGTCCGGCGTGTATGGGGAAGCCGGGGAGGCGCTGCGGGATAAGGAGACGCCGCTTCTTCGGAAGCGCCTGATTGCGTCGCTTGTATTTCTGGCAGCGCTTATGTATATTTCGATGGGACATATGATGTTTGGGCTGCCGCTCCCGAAGCGGATTGCAGACAACTATGCGGCGCTTGGCATCGCGCAGCTTCTGCTGACAGGGATCGTCATGGTTATCAACCAGAAATTTTTTGTAAGCGGCGTAAAGAGCCTGCTTCACGGCTCACCGAACATGGACACACTGGTGGCCCTTGGGGCCGGGGCTTCCTTTGTGTACAGCGTCTATGCGCTCTTTGCCATGACCGACGCGCAGCTTGCGGGGGATGCGGTCATGAGCTACATGCATGAATTTTACTTTGAGTCGGCGGCAATGATCCTTACCCTGATCACCGTCGGAAAAATGCTGGAGGCCCGCTCGAAGGGCCGGACGACGGACGCTCTCAAAAGTCTGATGAAGCTTGCGCCAAAGACCGCGTCGGTCATAAGGGACGGCGAGGAGGTGACCGTCGGCATCGAGGAGGTGCAAAAGGGCGATATATTTGTTGTCCGGCCGGGGGAGAACATTCCGGTGGACGGCATTGTAGTCTCGGGGAGCAGCGCGGTGAACGAGTCGGCGCTGACGGGGGAGAGCATCCCGGTGGACAAGGAGGCGGGGGATAAGGTGAGCGCCGCCACCGCAAACCAGTCGGGCTTTCTGCGGTGCGAGGCAACCCGGGTGGGGGAGGATACCACTCTGTCGCAGATTATTCAGATGGTGTCGGACGCCGCGGCCACGAAGGCTCCCATCGCAAAGATTGCGGACCAGGTATCGGGCGTTTTCGTGCCGACGGTGATTGTCATCGCGGTCATAACCATCGGGGCATGGCTGCTTGCGGGGGAGAGCGCAGGCTTTGCCCTGGCGCGGGGCATCTCCGTCCTGGTGATCAGCTGCCCGTGCGCCCTTGGGCTTGCAACGCCGGTGGCGATTATGGTGGGCAACGGCGTGGGGGCGCGAAACGGCATTCTGTTTAAAACCGCGGCGGCGCTGGAGCAGGCGGGGCGCACCCGGGTAATTGCACTGGACAAAACCGGAACCATCACCCGCGGGGAGCCTGCCGTGACGGACATTGTGCCTGCGGATACCGTGACGGAGGAGGAGCTGCTTGCCCTTGCGGCCTCCCTTGAGGCGGGCAGCGAGCACCCGCTGGCCAGGGCGGTCATGGAGTGCGCGAAGGAGAGACGGATTGTCCCGGAGGAGGTGGCGGATTTTTCGGCGCTGCCGGGCAACGGCCTTACGGCGAAGGCAGGCGGGCGGACGCTGACGGGCGGAAGCCTCCGGTATGTGAGCGGTTCCGTTCTGGTATCCGATGAAATGAGAGAGCAGGCCCTCTCCCTTGCGGGGGAGGGAAAGACGCCGCTTCTGTTTGCGGCGGACAACAGACTGCAGGGCATGATCGCCGTGGCGGACACCGTAAAGGAGGACAGCCCGGAGGCGATCCGGCAGCTGCGGAATATGGGCATAAGGGTAGTTATGCTGACCGGGGACAATGAACGGACCGCAAGGGCCATCGGGGCGCAGGCGGGGGTTGACACGGTGATTGCCGGTGTGCTCCCGGAGGGGAAGGAGGCGGCAATCCGGGAGCTTCAGGCGGAGTACGCCGGCAAAAAAGGGGAGCCGGCGAAGGTCGCGATGGTGGGGGACGGCATCAACGACGCGCCGGCCCTCACGAGAGCCGACACCGGCATTGCCATCGGGGCGGGGACCGACGTGGCCATCGATGCGGCGGACGTGGTTCTTGTGAAAAGCAGGCTGTCGGACGTTCCGGCCGCAATCCGTCTGAGCCGCGCAACGCTGCGCAACATAAGGGAAAATCTGTTCTGGGCGTTCATTTATAACATAATCGGTATTCCATTGGCGGCGGGAGTGTGGTATCCTGTATTTGGGATCAGACTCAATCCGATGTTCGGGGCTGCGGCCATGAGTCTGTCCAGCTTCTGCGTGGTGACCAACGCCCTGCGGCTGAACCTGTTTTCCGTTCATAAGCCGGGGCGGGCTGCGGCTGTGCCGGGCGGCGGGATACAGAGTCAGGAGACACAGATTTGCGAAACAAAGATTCAGGAAAGAGAGGAAACGGATATGACAAAGACGATGCAGATTGAGGGAATGATGTGCGGACACTGCGAGGCGCGGGTGAAGAAGGCGCTTCTGGCCCTGGAGGGCGTGTCGGATGCGGCGGTGAGCCACGAGAGCGGTTCGGCGGTTGTGACACTTGGGACGGAGGTTTCCGACGAGGCTCTTAAGAAGGCCGTGGAGGATCAGGACTACACGGTGACGGCCATAAACTGACGATAAAAGGGCGGGGAAGAAGAATGAATCAGAAAAAAACAGTCTGTCTGCTTTGCATCCTTGCGCTTTTGACGGGAATATGCGGCGACCCGACGCCGGCGCAGGCGGCGAAAGGGTTCCGGGACGCATCGGCGTCTGCGCTGCATGTGGAGGGAACCAGGCTCTGCGACGGGAACGGCGAGACCGTGCAGCTTCGGGGGGTGAGCACCCACGGCCTGTCCTGGTATCCGGAATACGTGAATGATGCGTGTTTTCGGGAGCTGCACGACAAATGGGGAGCTAACGTGGTGCGCCTTGCCATGTACACCGAAGAGTACAACGGGTACTGCAGCGGCAGCGCAGGTAACCGCAAGGCGCTGAAAAAGCTTGTGAAAAAGGGCGTGAAGCTGGCGGCGAAGTACGATATGTACGCGATTATCGACTGGCACATTTTAAGCGACGGGAATCCGAAGACCAATAAGAAGGCGGCGAAGGCGTTTTTTAAGGAGATGTCGAAGACTTTTTCGGACTACGACAATGTGATCTACGAGATCTGCAATGAGCCCAACGGAGGAACGGACTGGAAGACCATCAAATCCTACGCAAAAGAGGTGATTCCGGTGATCCGGAAGAATGACGAAGACGCGGTGATTATCGTGGGAACGCCCACCTGGTCGCAGGAGCTGGACAAGGCGGCCTTAAGTCCGATTGAAGAGGACAACATTATGTACGCGCTGCATTTTTACGCGGGAACCCATCAGGACAGCCTGCGGCAGACAGCGGAGACGGCCATAAAGGGCGGCCTCCCGGTCTTTGTCAGCGAGTTCGGCATATGCGACGCCAGCGGAAGCGGGGCGGTCAATAAGGAGCAGGCCGACAGGTGGATTAAGCTTCTGGACCGGTACGATGTCAGCTATGTGGCCTGGAATCTGTCCAACAAGAGCGAGACCTCCGCCATGATCGCCGCAGACTGCAGCAAAAAAAGCGGTTTTAAGAGGAAGGACTTAAGCGAGTCCGGCAAATGGGTGTACGACATGCTGCGCAGTCACGCGGGGAAATCTTAACCCGCAGAATATGGCATGCTCTGCGATGAAAATAAAGAAGCTTGGGAGGATACGGTTATGAACCAGTACTATAACGCCGGGGCGGGGCTTAAGAAAATGTTTATCGGGCAGGTGGGCGCGATTGTGTGCACCATACTGGCGATTATTCCCTTTGTGGGGATTATCGGAGGAACCGGGGCGCTGGTGTTTGCGGTTGTGAGCCTTGTGGGGCTTTACGGAGCGGGAAAGGATATTGCGGGCTGCAGGACGGCGTTTTTTCTGCAGATGCTTGCCATTGTCCTGAGTGTTTTCTCCATGTTTTTTGCCGGAAACTGGCCGATGCTTGTGCTGTTTAACACAGCGGACAGCATACTGTCGTTTTTGATCGTATACTTTGTGTGCAATTCCGTCTCGGATGTGATGCTTGCAGTCGGGGCGGATGATACGGCGAAAAAGGGAAGGACGGTGTGGAGGGTGAATCTTCTGTGCTACATTGCAACGATTGTCATCCTCCTGTTCTCCTTTGTTCCGATTGTCAACGTGATTGCGGCCGTTGCGAGCCTTGCGGTAATGATTGTATCGGTTGTGGCGGCAATTATGTTTATGCTGTTTCTGAATAAGAGCTATCTGGCTCTCGGGGCTTAAGAGGGCGGCCATGTGCAAAAAGGTACATGGTCGTTTTTCTTATGGAGCGGGTCTGCTGTCTGAAAAAGGGTCTTTCTGACTATGGATTTTCCGCGGCGGCAGTGCTACAATAATTGTAGAATGTATTTTGACCGGGGAGAAAAGGTATGGGATTAAATGAGGGACTGATTTACACAAACAGTAACTGTATCGGCTGCAGCAGCTGTATTTCCGGCTGTCCGGTGCTCGGGGCGAATATTTCGGTGAAGCGCGGCAGCACGAAGCGGATCTATGTGGACGGCGATGCCTGTATCCGCTGCGGCAAGTGCACGAAGATCTGCCAGCACAATGCAAGGGAGTATCGGGACGACACGAAGCGTCTGCTGGATGATCTGCGGGCGGGGGAGCGGATTTCCGTTCTGGCGGACCCTGCCTGTTTTGCACTGCGGGAGACGGACAGGGAGCCGATGCTGGCAAAGCTTAAGGCGCTTGGCGTCAACCGGTTTTATGACATAAGCTTCGGGGCGGACATTGCGGTGTGGGCTTATATGGAGTACCTGGCAGAGCATCCGGCGAAGGGGAATATCGCGCCGCACTGTCAGGCCGCCATGAATTATATACAGAAGTACTCGAGGGCGCTGACGGAGAAGCTTATCCCGGTATATTCTCCGACGCTCTGCCTTGCGGTGTACATAAGAAATTATGAGAAGCTTTCGGACAGGCTTGCAGTGGTAAGCCCGTGTATTGCAAAGAAGGACGAGATCGAAAGGCCGGGCTGCGAGGGGCTGGTTCAGTACAGCGTGACGTTTGAGCATCTGTGCAGCGCGCTTTCGGATATTTCGGAGACGCAGGAGGCGGAGTTTGAGCCGACGGAGTGCGGGATGGGGCGCAGTCTGCCGTTTCCGGGGGGCCTGGGCATGAATATGAGGCGGTTCTTTCCGACGGAGCAGACCATCCGGGAAATTCACGGTGTCGGCTATGTGTACGATTACATTGGGGCTCTGGAGCGGCAGGTGCTGAAGGAGGGAACGCTTCCGGATCTGATTGACTGTATGAGCTGCAGCTTCGGCTGTCTCAACGGCTTTGGAATGCCGGGTCACGACGAGGAGTGCGAGGACGATTATTTGATCCGGATGCAGGGCGACAGCGAGCCGGCGCATCTGATCGCGAAGGAGGAGAACCCGTATCTTTTGGAGCTGCCGGTTGAGGAGCGGAGGAGCCGGCTTGAAAAGCGGTTTTCGCAGCTTGATCCGGCGGATTTCGCGTGCTCTATGGAGTGGGAGGAAAACCGCAGATGCGACAGCTTTGAGAAGATGCGGGAGGCGGACGAGGCGAGAATCGATACGATTTTCCGGGAGATGTACAAGAATACGGAGGCGTCCCGCAATATCAACTGCCACTCCTGCGGCTATAAAAGCTGCAGGGAGATGGCCATCGCCATCGCAAGAGGCTACAACAGCAAGGAGAACTGTATCTACTTCCTGAAGGATCAGGGCATTCAGATGGCGATGAAGGACCCGCGGTACGGGATCGCCAACACCAATGCCTTCGGGGTTTTTCTGGATGATCTGGTGTCTAAGGGGCAGCAGGAGGCGTATGTCTGTCTGCAGTTTAATCTGCAGCATTTCAGCCGTATCAATCAGAATTACGGCTACCAGCAGGGCGATGTTATTATGAAGCTCTACTGCAATATGGTGAGCGCCATGGCAAGACAGGGGGAGATGGTGGCGCTGATGGGCGGCAACAGCTTTCTGGCGGCTTTTCGCGTCGAGCGGCTGGAATGGGCCATTAAGCAGCTTACCGGCGGCGTCCGGGTGCCGTTTTTCCCGGGGGACGAGATCAGCCTGACGGCCCGGGTGGCGGTCTACTGGCCTCAGAAGCAGGATATCAGCTCTCCGATGATTATGGAGCGGCTTGCGATGACCTACAATCTGCTGCAGCGAAACAGCAAGGAGCAGGTGATCTATTACGACGGCTGTCTGCGCAGACAGATCGAGGCGGAGGAGCAGATCTATGAGATGATCGAGCCTGCCATTCGGGGCCGGGAGTTTGAGGTGTACTATCAGCCGAAGGTGAATATGGTGACCAGGCGGCTGACGGGGGCGGAGGCGCTGATTCGCTGGAACCACCGGGGAAAGATGATTCTGCCGTCGGACTTTGTGCCGGTCTGCGAGAAGCGGGGGCTGATCGAGAAGCTGGATTTCTTTGTTCTTGAGTCGGTGTGCGAGAGTATAAGAGACTGGGTGGAGCGGGGAATAAAGCTTGTGCCGATCTCCGTGAATTTTTCCAAGCAGCATTTTGTGAACCGGAATGTGTCGGATCAGATCAATGATGTGGCGAACCGCTACGCGGTGCCGCGGGAGTACCTGGAGGTGGAGTTTACCGAGACGGCGTACATGGAGGACAGCGACGGGCTGATCTACAGTATCAACCGGCTGCATGAGTACGGCTTTGCGGCCTCCATGGACGATTTCGGCACGGGGTACTCGTCTCTTAGTATGCTGCAGGATATGAGCTTTGACACGCTTAAGCTGGACAAATCCTTCCTGGATGATCAGCGCTACACGCAGCAGCGGGGCCGCGCGGTGATCGAGAATATTATCCGGATGGCCAAGCAGCTCAACATGACGATCGTGTCGGAGGGCATTGAGACAGAGGCGGAGCTTAAGTTTATGCAGAGTATGGGATGTGATGCGGCGCAGGGGTATCTGTTTGACCGTCCGCTGCGCCGCAGTGAATTTGAAGAGCGTCTGAAAAAAGAGTTTTACTGACGGATTTTTAGTTCGGAAACATGATTTTTTCGCTGTTGAACATTTTGGTGAGCAGCCAGGTGCACAGTGCAGTGTATACAAGGTTGCTCAGTATCGCAACGATGATGTTTGCCATGTCGACGGTTCCGCAGAGCATGGCGCTCATGCATTTTGCAAAGTTGTAGATCGGCACGAGGGAGGTGAGGACGTTTGCGTCCGTGGCGCCCATGTAGCCGCCGGCAATGCCGATAATCATTACGACGATGTTAAGCGGTCCGATGGCCGTGGAGGATTCCTTCACGGTCGTTGCCTGGGCGGAGACGACGGAGAGCAGGGAGATCAGCACCAGCACGACGGAGAGCACCAGCAGGAGAAGTACCGCGTACTCCGGTATGCCGAGGGCGGAAAAGTCGAATATATTTGTGTCGTCGCCCATGTTGGCAAGCTTCGGGAATGACAGCGCCACGCCGAGAAAGCTGGAAATGCCGCTGAGCAGCGTCATGACGCTCATGCTTATAATTTTGCCCAGTGCCAGGGAGCTGCGCTTCATCGGTGTTACGAGCAGCGTCGCGATGGTGCCGCGCTCCTTCTCGCCGGCGATGAAGTCCGGTGCGATGGAGCAGCAGCCGGAGAAGAGCAGCGTCAGAAACAGCATCGGGACGATGGATGTCATGATGCGGGACATGAGGTCCGTGCCGTTCGCCAGATCGTAGACCGCTTCCGATGTATTCACGTCAAATTTGTTGATCATACTGTTCTCATAAGCGTCAAACAGGGCGTTTGCAGTCTGGAAGGATTCCAGGGAGGCCGTCTCGCCGGAGTTGTAGTACAGCTGAATTTCCGGGGCGGGTGTGCCGTCCGCGATATCGTAGGCGCTCACAGCCGTGTCAAAGCTCTCCGGAAAGACAATGCAGAGATCGAGACGGCCGTCGGTGATGTCCTGCTTTGCGTCGTCCAGCTCATTTGCCCCTATTTCGGTGAAGGACAGGCCGGCCTGTGAAAAGAAGTTTTCGGTGTTTTCGGACGAGTGGACGGCTTTTATCTTGTACACGTAGTTTTCGTCCGTCTGTAAGATACTCGAGAACATCCCTCCCATCAGTGTGTAGATAATGTAGATCATAAGCCCCGGCAGAATGGCGGTGGTTAGCAGGAGCTTTTTGTCCATGAAGAAACGGGAGAGTTCCTTTTTTATGATTGTGTTCAGATTATTTTTCATCGCTGCCTGCCTCCTTTACATAAATGTCAAAAAATACGTCTTCCAGGCATTTTTCTGCTGTTATTGCTGCCAGGGTGCCGCAGGATGCCATCCTGCCGTTTATAATGATGCCCACCCGGTCCGCCAGCTTCTCCACCAGACTGAAAATATGAGTCGAAACGATGACTGTCTTTCCCTCTTCCTTTAAGGAGAGAAGAAAGTCGGTGACGGTTTTGGCGGTGATGACGTCCAGCCCGTTGGTCGGTTCGTCAAAAATTATGATATCCGGATTGTGTACCAGAGAGATGGCGATGGATGTCTTCTGCTTCATTCCGGTGGAGAGGTTTGCCACCTTTACCTCGGCGAACTGGTCGATGCCGAAGGTGCCAAACAGCTTATCTTTTCTCACGATCCGTTCCTGCTGCGGCACACCGTGCAGGTCGGAGAAAAAATCAAACAGATAATTCGGCGTGAAGAAATCCTCAAGCTTTAACTCGCTTGTCAGAAATCCGATTTTGCTTCGGACAAGTCCCGGTTCTTTTACAACGCTTGCGCCGTCTACGATGCAGTCGCCGGAATCCGGCTTGATGAGCGTTGAAATCATGCGCAGCGTTGTTGTCTTGCCGGCGCCGTTTGGTCCGAGAAGTGCGAATACTTCTCCCCGGTAGGCTTCAAAGTCAAGTCCGTTTACGGCGACCTTGCAGGTTTTGTGGTCCTTCTCAAGCTTCTGCTGTTTTTTGGAGAGCCGGAAGGTCTTTTGCAGATCATGTACGGATAAAATTGTTTCCATATAATTTGATAACTCCTTTCGTTATTTGTTTACTGTTTATGTGTTATATATACACCAATTACGGGGGAATGTCAATACTTTTTTAAAATTATTGTGAAGGCCCGGCTTTTTGTGCGGCAGGATAGAGGCGTACATCTCCATCAACGAGGTGGCGGACATTTTCCCGGCAAACCTGGAGGATGGCAGGTAACCTTTAAAAAACAGAATAAGGAAACACGCCCCTGCATAGACTGTACAAACAGACAATGCAGGGGTATTTTTGTGAAATCTTATATCGAGGAACGTGCCGTGGAAATCGCTAACTATATTATTGAAAATAACACGACTGTGCGACAGGCGGCGAGACATTTCGGAATTTCCAAGTCTACGGTACATAAGGATGTTACGGAGCGGCTTGAGCAGGTGAACCCGGCTCTGGCCAATGAGACGAGAAAGGTTCTCGATGTGAACAAGTCAGAGCGCCATATTCGGGGCGGGATGGCGACAAAGGAAAAGTATGCGCATCAGGGCGAATAGCTGTCTTGTGCGGGCTTATGCGGAGGGGGAAAGGATCACGACAAGCGCATGAGTAAATAAATTGTGAACATGCCTCTTTTCTGGGAAATAAAAGAAAAGGGGCGTTGTTTATGGAAGAATTATTAAACTGGATGGAATATATTGCGGATAGCTGTCAGCAATGCAGGGTTCGTCATTCTTTAAAGGATATTTTAGTGATTGTGTTGTTTGCGACACTTGCAAATGCAGACGATTAGGTGGAGATGGCATTGTTTGCAGAGGTTTATCCGGATTATCTGTGTAAATATATTGTATAAAGAATGGTCCGCCGTCTCACGATACTCTTCGCCGTGTCAGGGGTATGCTTTCGCCGGAAATTCTGCAGCAGCTTTATGTAAAATGGCAGGAGCGATTAAATCGAAATGAAGGGGAACTTCTGAAAAAGATCCTATGTATCGATGGGAAAACGATGCGTTCCAGTAAAAGGAGTGGGGAAAAGCCATTCCATATTGTTTCCGCATGGAGTAAAGAGGACGGATTTTGTCTTGGACAGAAGGCAGTGGAAGAAAAAAGGAATGGAATTACAGCCATCCCCGAGCTACTGGAAAAGATACAGGTAAAGGGATAAATTGTGACGATCGATGCGATGGGAACGCAGACAGCGATCGCGGAAAAGATAAAAATAAGCAGGCAGAGTATGTCCTGGCTTTGAAAGGAAATCAGGGAACCCTGCATGAAGATGTAAAAACATACCTTGAGGATAAGGAATTCCTCAAAGAGATCCAGCGCATGGGGGTTACAAAAAACGCAGGAAAAGGCACATGGTCAGATCGAGATAAGGGTGTATTATCAAACAGAAGATATCCGGTGGCTAATTCAGAAGAAAGAGTGGAAAGGCTTAAAAAGTATCCTTGCGGAAAGAAAAACGCCGGAAAAAGCGGGGAAAAGAACTGCGGAATACCGATATTTCATAAGCAGCATGAAAGAGGATATTGAAACAGTAAGCCGGGCAGTCCGGGGACACTGGAGTATAGAAAGTATGCACGCTATAAGCTTTCGATGAGAAAGAAAAGATATGTAACAGGTTTGCGTACAATAAAACATTTGGAAGAGGTATTAAATTCTTAAAAAGTAATAAAAAGAAGAGTTGGAAGAAAAAAGCTTTCGTGCGTTTGTCATGGGGGAAATGATCGGGAAGGTTGCAAGACCTTCCTTTTTTCTGTATAATAAGAGGACAACGGAAAAACAGACGGATGGGAAAGGAGCGGGTGAGCGGATGGAAGAGGTGAAATGTAAGGCGGCGGACGGCTACATGCTGAGTCTGAGTGTTTACGAGGCGAAGGATGCGAAGGGATGCGTGCAGGTTATCCACGGTATGGAGGAGCACAGAAAGCGGTACGACTATTTTGCCAGGAAGCTCTGTGAGGCCGGCTATCACGCGGTAGTTTCGGATATGCGCGGGCACGGAGAGGATGCGCCGCTTGCCGGATTTTTTAAGGAGCAGGACGGCTACCGGGATCTGCTGTCGGATCAGAAGGTGATCTCGAAGTATATCAGGGAGCGGTTCGGGACGGGAAAAATTTTTGTTTTTGCCCACTCTATGGGGACGATCATTGCGCGGAATCTGCTGCAGACGGAGTCGAAGCGCTATGAGAAGGTGGTGCTGTGCGGCTACCCGTCTGATCCGGGGAAGGCGGCGACGGAGGCAGGCATTTTCCTCTGCAATGTGACGGCGGCGATCCGCGGGCCGAAGTACTATTCGAAGCTGATTCAAAAGCTCGGCACCGGCAGGTTCAACCGGACGATTCGAAATCCGAAGACGGATCTTGACTGGCTGAGCTACAATGAGGAGAATGTCCGAAACTACATGGCGGACCGCTGCTGCGGGCACGGCTTTACGGTGTCGGCGAATCGGGATCTCTTTACGCTTGTGCAGCGCATGTCGAATGTGGAGGCATATCAGTCGGTGAACAAAAGTCTGCCGATTTTTATGATCCGTGGGGAGGATGATCCGGCCACAGGGTTTGAGAAGGGGGCGAAGGCCAGTGTTCGCGTGATGCGGCAGGCGGGATTTGAGAAGCTTCAGGTTAAGACATACCCGCATATGCGCCACGAGATTCTCAATGAGAAGGGGAGAGATACGGTGATTGCGGATGTGATCCGTTTTCTGGATAAACAGTATACTTGATAGAGGAGGAATCATACATGGATCAGGAAAAGGTCATTGTCATCGATTTCGGCGGACAGTACAACCAGCTTGTGGCCCGCAGGGTCCGCGAGTGCAGTGTCTACTGTGAAATCTTTTCGTACCGCACGCCGCTTGACGAGATTATTGCAATGCAGCCGAAGGGGATTATTCTCACCGGAGGCCCGAACAGCTGCTACGGGGAGGGCGCTCCGACTTACACGAGGGAGCTGTTTGAGCTCGGCATCCCGGTGCTTGGGCTGTGCTACGGCGCACAGCTTATGAATCATATTCTCGGGGGCACGGTGGAGCGTGCATCGGTGCAGGAATACGGGAAAACGGAGGTGTTTGTGAATCCGTCCTCCCGGCTGTTTGACGGCGTGGGCTCGCCGGCGGAAGGGGAGGCTGTCGGTGCGTTCTGCGAGGAGCATGCGGGAGATACACGGGCGACGATCTGCTGGATGAGCCATTTTGACTATATCAAAAAGGCGGCGCCGGGGTTTGCGGTTACGGCTCACACGGCGGACTGCCCGGTGGCCGCGGCGGAAAATCCGGCCAAAAAGCTCTATTCGATTCAGTTCCACCCGGAAGTGCTCCACACGGTGGAGGGGAGCAAAATGCTGTTTAATTTCGTGCGGGGGGTTTGCGGCTGCAGCGGCGCCTGGCGCATGGATTCTTTTGTGGAGCACTCGATTCGGGAAATCCGAAAGCGGGTGGGGGACGGGCGTGTGCTCCTTGCACTCTCCGGCGGTGTGGATTCCTCGGTGGCTGCGGCTCTTTTGTCTCTTGCAATCGGAAAGCAGCTTACGTGCGTGTTTGTGGGCCACGGCCTTTTGCGCAAGGATGAGGGCGACGAGGTGGAGGCTGTGTTTGGGGCAAAGGGCAGATTTGATCTGAATTTTGTCCGTGTGAATGCGCAGGAGCGCTATTACCAAAGGCTGAAGGGGGTGACGGAGCCGGAGCGAAAGCGCAAGATTATCGGTGAGGAGTTTATTCGCGTTTTCGAGGAGGAGGCAAGGAAGATCGGCGCGGTGGAGTTTCTCGCGCAGGGAACGATCTATCCGGATGTGGTGGAGTCGGGCATGGGCGGGGAGTCGGCCGTCATCAAGTCTCACCACAATGTGGGCGGCCTGCCGGAGCATGTGGATTTTAAGGATATTATTGAGCCGCTGCGCAGCCTCTTCAAGGATGAGGTGCGAAAAGCCGGGCTGGAGCTTGGCATCCCGGAGCCCCTGGTGTTCCGCCAGCCGTTCCCGGGCCCGGGCCTTGGCATCCGTATTATCGGCGAGGTGACTGCCGAGAAGGTCCGCATCGTTCAGGAGGCCGACGCTATTTACCGCGAGGAAATTGCCGCCGCCGGGCTTGACCGCTCGATCGGACAGTATTTCGCCGCCCTCACTAATATGCGCTCCGTGGGCGTGATGGGGGATGAGCGGACTTACGATTATGCGGTGGCGCTGCGGGCGGTGAATACGGTGGACTTTATGACCGCCGAGGCGGCGGATGTACCGTTTTCTGTGCTGCAGACGGTGATGAGCCGGATTATTAATGAGGTTAAGGGGGTTAATCGGGTAGTGTATGATTTGACGGGGAAGCCGCCGGGGACGATTGAGTTCGAATAGTCGGAGCTAAGCCGCAAAGCCCGTAAACACTAGGGTTTGGCGGCTTT